>JBDSHU010000126.1:0-5309 GCA_039918335.1 Methylotenera sp.
GGTTTGTTTATATTCGTCTACTGGTTATAAGTTAAATAAATAAAAAGGGCGATGCATTAGCATCGCCCTTTTTGTTTGAGTGTTAAATTAAGTAGCTATATTTAAAGCAGTTAAAACTATTATCTATAATGGACGACCAATTAAACCTAATTGGCCAGCAATTAATAGCAATATAAATAATAAGATTGATAAGCCTATGCGTACAGTTAAAGCCTTTACGGTTCTTTCACTGCCAGTTTTGTCTTTTACCAAAAAAAACAATGCCGAAAATAAACTACCTAAAATGACAAATAAAGTTAAGACCACAATGACTTTTGTTAACATGGCAATGTCCAAATAAATTCAAAATAAGTATTATGAGACGCATATGAAACAAATGCAATTTAGAATTTATCACTATGTTTTCAAACCGTCTTTAATCGGAGTAATTTTAACTCTTGTTTGCATACCTCTATTTATTAAATTTGGACTATGGCAATACAATAAAGCTGCTCAAAAACAGGCAATCCAGTTCGCTTATAATCAAGCAAAATCAAATGAAGCGCTTATATTTCCAACCGAAATCTCTAATTTAAATATAGAAGACTGGAAATTCAAGAAAGTAACAGTAACAGGTATTTATGAACCAAAATATCAGTATCTACTCGATAATCAGGTAGAGGGGACGAGGGTAGGTTACCATGTGATCACACCCTTAAAAATTGATCAATCGTCAGAGTACGTATTAATCAATAGAGGTTGGATTTTAGGCGAAAATACGCACAGCAAATTACCAGTATTTGATACGCCGATTGGGCAGCAAACTATAACGGGTCAAATTTGGGTACCAAGCAAGAAGATTTTCTCGTTGGAGGATAAAGCTACGCTGAAAAAGAATGGCCAAGCGTTGCAAGCAGTTTGGCAGAATATGGATATGGGCAAATATCAACGTCTTGTTCCTATTAAAATTTCTCCAATGGCAATCAAGTTAGATCAAAACAGTGAAGGCGGCGGGTTTGTAAGAAATTGGCAGGTGCCTGCTGAAAGAATAGCAACCAATATGGGCTATGCTTATCAATGGTTTGGTTTTGCATTTGCAACTTTGCTTATTTTCTTTTATATGAGCATTACCCGAATTAAACCTCAAAGTAATCATGAGGCTAATCAATAATCGTAATTTTCGGTTTAAAAAATATTTAACATCGGTTTTAAAATTTTCCGCTTCGAATCCAAACATATTAACTATTTTATTTGAGAGTTTTACATGCAAAACGACAATCTATTATCAGAGTTAGAAATGCAACGAAAAGGTCGCAAAGTATTCATGCTAATGCTGGTATTTTTTGTGGTACCTATCATTGTAGTCATTATGATGTATCACTATAACTGGAAGCCAAGCGGTGTAAGTTCAGGTGAATTAGTGCAGCCGCCTAGATTGTTAAATAGCCCAAGCGATCTTCAAAACAGTGATGCTAAAGTATTGAAGCCGCTATTTTGGAAAGAAAAATGGAGCGTGGTGTATGTGACTGATGCATGTGAAAAAGTCTGTTTAGATAAACTGCGCGATATGCGTCAGTTGCATGTTTCTTTATATAAAGATATACAGCGTACGCAAAGGGTGTTAATTACTACAGCACAGGATGTTACAAGGGTTAAGCAGGATTACCCGGATTTAATTGTTATCAATCAGCCTTTAACCAGCGTAGCGGCCTTATCAGAACAATTTGGTATTAATAACGAAAGTGCAAACGTCGCCGGTAGACTATATCTGGTAGATCCGCTTGGACATTTGATGATGAGCTACCAAACCAACGTGCCACTTGCGGATGTACGTAAGGATCTATCACGTTTATTAAGATATTCATGGGCAGGCTAATATGCAGTCAATATCTACCAACCGAAATTTCAAATTATTTAGAACATTAGTCTTGTTTGGCGCCATGCTTGCGCTCTGTGTTGTGGTGTTGGGTGCCTATGTCAGGCTTACTGATGCGGGATTAGGTTGCCCTGACTGGCCAGGATGTTACGGAACGCTTACAGTGCCGCAAAGTGAAGAAGCAATACTAAATGCACAAACAGTATATCCACACAGCACCGTGCAAGTAGGTAAAGCTTGGCGTGAAATGGCGCATCGATATTTGGCTGGTAGTTTAGGTTTAATTGTTTTAGCAATATGTTTTTTAGCTTGGCGCAGAAAGCATGAAGTGAATGCTTCACCTTGGGTATCCACATCACTCTTAGCAGTGATCACATTTCAAGCCATGTTAGGCATGTGGACAGTGACTATGTTACTTAAGCCCGCGATTGTGAGCGCGCATTTGTTAGGTGGCATGACCACATTAGCGATGCTTACATGGTTAGCGCACCGGCATTGGGGTCGTCATTCGGCAAATATTATCAATTCAAAAATGCTAAGGTTCGCGATACGCTTTGCATTGTTGATATTATTTATGCAGATATTTCTGGGTGGATGGACAAGTACCAACTATGCGGCACTCGCGTGTACGGATTTCCCAACCTGTCACGGTGTTTGGGTGCCGGCAATGGACTTTAAGGATGCCTTCCATTTAGTACGTGATTTAGGTCAGAGCGCGGATGGTGGAGTGTTAACGCTGGCATCCATTACTGCAATCCAGTGGTCTCACCGTATAGGCGCACTGATCACGTTGATTTATTTAGGGATTCTATCGTTAAATGTATTAAAATACGCGCAGTTTAAACAGCTGGGTATTATCTTGCTTGTAGTACTTTTTGCGCAAATTAGCTTAGGTATTGCTAATTTGATATTACATTTGCCTTTAGTGCTGGCAGTTGCACACAATTTTACAGCAGGCTTATTGGTCATTATTTTGGTAATCCTTAACTCTAAAATAACAGCGCCATACCAAAATAGTAAACTGACTGCAGTAAAAGTTTAATAGAAGTAATATTTTTAGATTCAAATAAATTTTTAATTAAAATAATAAATGATTATGAGTGCGAGAATTAAATGAGTAACGGTGCAATCACCACTATGCAAAGCTTAGGTTCAAGCTTTAAAAGCTTTTTTTCACTTTGCAAACCTAGAGTCACATCACTTATTGTATTTACTGCAATTATTGGGATGTTTCTCGCGACGCCAGGTATGGTGCCACTGCAATTATTAGTGGCAACTACCCTAGGCATTGCCTTTGCTTCAGGCGCTGCAGCAGCTTTTAACTGCTTAATCGAACATAAAATAGATGCGATTATGGCACGTACCCGCGGCCGCGCTTTACCGACGGGTCAAGTCTCCTCTACTGAAACTACAATCTTCGCTAGTATTCTTGGAAGTACCGGATTAGCTATTTTATACTTTTACGTAAACCCGCTGACAATGTGGTTAACCTTAGCTACCTTTGTAGGCTATGCAGTGATTTATACGGTTTTTTTAAAGCCAGCCACCCCCATGAACATTGTCATAGGCGGCGCATCTGGTGCCATGCCACCTATATTAGGCTGGGCAGCAGTTAATAATTCCGTAGGGCCAGAATCACTCATTTTGTTCTTGATTATCTTCGCATGGACGCCACCGCACTTTTGGGCGCTAGCACTATACAGACGTGAAGAGTATGCAAAAGTTGGCATGCCTATGTTACCTGTTACACATGGCGAAGCATTTACGCTACTTCATATTTTGCTTTATACCATTATTCTAGTTGCAGTATCACTCATGCCGTATGGGCTTGGTATGAGCGGCTTAATCTATTTGGTTTCCGCAATTATATTAAATGCAATATTCTTGGCCTATGTTATTGGCTTATATCGTCGTTATTCTGATGATTTAGCTAAACGAACATTTAAATATTCCATTCTTTATTTGACGCTTTTGTTTGCCGCATTGTTGGTAGACCATTACTGGTTTATTTAGAATACAGTTTCATTAGAAATTACAATTGATAAAGCCTCCATTTAGGAGGCTTTATTTTTTGAAAATAATTTATGGTGCGCCCGGCGGGAGTCGAACCCACGACCTTTGGCTTCGGAAACCAACACTCTATCCAGCTGAGCTACGGGCGCAAATATTTCAGACATTATAACAAAGCGCGCACTCTCATGCTGTTTTACATTAGGCTTAATGCGCTTACCTGAGTACACGCTCTTTTACCTTAGCAATAGTGCAGGTATAATCTCGTTTTTATGAAGTTATTTATAGGAATCAACTGCAATGAGCAATAAAGATGATGCATACAAAGGGTCTACATTTTGGCAACTAATTATTGCTATTCCAGGCAGTATCTTGGCATTTACGTTGCTTATTTCGTTAATTGCTAAAACATCTAGTACAGTAGGTGTGCCTGAGGTTGCTGAACCTGCAGCGGTTGTTGCTTTAGCGGTTGAAGAAAATATCAAGCCAGTTGCAGCGGTAGAAGTTGCAGCGGCCGATGCTGGCCCTATAGCTGATAAAAGTGGTGAAGAAGTTTATAAAAGTGTCTGTATGATGTGTCACGATACAGGATTAATGGCTGCACCTAAGTTTGGCGATAAGGCGCAATGGGCACCTCGTATTGCACAAGGTTACGAAACACTGGTATCACATGCGATTAATGGTATTCGTACCATGCCAGCTAAAGGCGGTAATGCCGTTTTAACAGATGGTGAAATTTATAATGCAGTTGCGCATATGGCAAATGCAGCGGGTGCTGATTTTAAAGCCCCTTCGCCTAAAGCAGCAGAACCAGCGGCAGTTGCTCCTGTAGCTGCCGTATCAGGTAAAAGTGGTGAAGAAGTCTATAAAAGTGTCTGTATGATGTGTCACGACACAGGATTAATGGCCGCACCTAAGTTTGGCGATAAGTCGCAATGGGCACCTCGTATTGCACAAGGTTACGATACTCTAGTTACTCATGCCGTTAAAGGGGTTCGTAATATGCCTGCTAAAGGCGGCAACCCTGGCTTAAGTGATGCAGAAGTTGCTGGCGCTGTTAAATATATGGCAGATGCTGCAGGTGCTAAATTTTAATTAGTTTACTTAGTTGTTTTAAGTAAATTGGAAAAAGCCACTTAAATTTAAGTGGCTTTTTTTAATGGATAAGATTTTTAATATGAAACTAAGTGTTAATTGATGACAGCTAAATGACTACATACGCCATAGGGGATATTCAAGGTTGTTATCATGCTTTTCAAGCATTATTGGCACGTATCGATTTTAATACGGAGTCTGATCAGCTTTGGTTAGTCGGAGACTTAATTAATCGAGGTAGCGGCTCATTAGAGGTGTTGCGTTGGTGTTATGCACATCAACAGAGTTTAAAAGTAGTATTAGGCAACCATGATCTGCATGCGTTAGTGGTGGCACATGGATTTGTTAA
>JBDSHU010000127.1:0-6112 GCA_039918335.1 Methylotenera sp.
TCCAGCGTTTTGAGCATGGCGTTAAACGCGCTCTTTGACAGCATGTGTACTTCATCAATGATGTACACTTTAAAGCGTCCTGCGGTAGGTGCATATTGTGCGTTATCGAGCAAATCTCGCATGGCATCTACTTGTGTGTTGCTGGCAGCATCCACTTCAATGAGATCTACAAAGCGACCTTTATCAATTTCAGTACATGCTGCGCAAATGCCACAAGGCGTTGCAGTGATACCCGTCTCGCAGTTAAGGGATTTGGCTAAGATACGTGCAATCGTTGTTTTGCCTACACCGCGTGTACCGGTAAATAAATAGGCGTGATGTAAACGATTTTGCTCTAACGCATTAGTGAGTGCGCGTACCACATGGTCTTGCCCGACCAGTGTTTCAAAAGATTTTGGGCGCCATTTACGGGCTAAGACTTGATAACTCATAGTTCTTGATAAATCATATGATTTGGTAACTCATGAGATAAATGCATCTACTTTCATAAAGAAACTTTAGCTGAATTTATTGACTTGTATTTTTAGATTAAACCAGTACAAATTTAAACATGTACAAATAAAGAGGCGAGCCCTTACCCCGGCACTTGCTTAATAGTTGTGGCTGCTTGCTTCCGCACCTGACCAGATTGGCTACTTCACAATGCGGGGAGGCCCGCCAGATGTAATTTTACAATACTTTGACGCTGGACTGACGTTTTTACTGCAATGATTAACAGGTTTTTTATTGTTGATTGATTTTGCTGGCTTAATAGCCATATTTAACAACAGGCGGTAGTTGTTTTAACTCTTCATCAGTAAACAAGCGGCCGCGGGTGATAAATGCCATGCCTGTGCCACAGTCAAGCGAGAATGAGCCACTAGAGCCGGGAAGTGCTTCTAATATAGTATGAGTATTCTCAGAGAACTGAAAGTGGTTGTGGCCCATGTAAAACGGTGCGCCTTCGATTTCACCTACTACGATATCTGACGGGCTAGGTTTAAATTCATTGACAGGCATACATAGCGGAACGCTACCTTCGCAACATCCACCAGACTGGAAGAATAAAATAGGACCATGCTCTGCCGTGAGTTTATGAATCAACTCAATGGCAGCAGGGGTTGCAGAAACGCGTTCAGCCATTCTTAATCTCCAGAAACTTATAATACAAAAACTATTAAAGCCAATTATTTATAAAGTAATTTTTATAAAACTAGCATTACAAAAAATAAGAGGTAGCCAAAGCTACCTCTTAATATTACGCTCGTTAACTTAGTACTTCAAGCCTAAAAAACCCTAGTAATCTTAGAAGAAACCTAGTTTTTTAGGGCTGTAGCTTACTAACAAGTTTTTAGTTTGTTGGTAATGGTCTAACATCATTTTATGTGTTTCACGACCGATACCAGACTCTTTATAGCCACCAAATGCCGCATGTGCAGGGTAGGCATGGTAACAGTTAGTCCACACACGACCAGCTTTAATACCACGACCCATACGGTAAGCACGGCTGCCATCACGTGTCCAAACACCTGAACCTAAACCAAATACAGTGTCATTGGCAATTGCCAGCGCATCCGCTTCATCTTTAAAAGTTGTTACAGCTAGCACTGGGCCAAAAATTTCTTCTTGGAACACGCGCATTTTGTTGTGGCCTTTAAGCAGTGTTGGTTGCACGTAGTAACCTTCAGCAAATTCGCCTTCGAGTATATTGCGTTGACCGCCAATGAGAAGCTCAGCACCTTCTTGTTTACCGATGTCCATGTAAGACATGATTTTGTTAAGTTGGTCTTGAGAAGCTTGGGCACCAATCATGGTATTAGGGTCTAGCGGGTTGCCTTGTACAATTGCAGCAACACGCGGTAAGACACGCTCCATGAATTTTTCGTAAACAGACTCTTGAATCAACGCACGTGATGGGCTGGTACAAACTTCACCTTGGTTGAATGCAAACAATACCAAACCTTCAACCGCTTTATCAAAGAAGTCATCGTCAGCATCAGCGATATCTTCAAAGAACACGTTAGGTGATTTGCCACCTAGTTCCAAAGTCGCTGGAATCAAGTTAGATGCAGCAGCTTGCGCAATGACGCGGCCTGTTGCTGTAGAGCCAGTAAAGGCGATTTTCCCAATACGGCGACTGTTAGCCAGTGGTGCGCCTACTTCGCGACCATAGCCATTAACAACGTTAATCACGCCTGGCGGTAAAATATCAGCAATCAATTCCATCACGATCAAGAGGCTGATGGGGGTGAATTCTGCTGGCTTCATCACTACACAGTTACCAGCTGCAACAGCAGGAGCTAGTTTCCAAGCGGCCATCAAAATTGGGAAGTTCCAGGGGATGATTTGACCAACGACACCTAATGGTTCATGGAAATGGTAAGCAACGGTAGTTTCGTCAAGCTCGCTTAAACTGCCTTCTTGCGCACGTAAGCAACCAGCAAAATAGCGAAAGTGGTCAATGGCTAAAGGAATGTCAGCATTCACTGTTTCGCGAATTGGTTTGCCGTTGTCAACGGTTTCAGCCGTAGCAATTAACTCAAGATTAGCTTCCATACGGTCTGCAATTTTAAGTAGCAGGTTGGCACGTTCAGCTGGTGGTGTACGACCCCATTTGTCAGCGGCCGCATGTGCTGCATCTAACGCAAGCTCAACATCTTCTGCACTAGAACGAGCAGCTCTTGTGTAAGGCTTGCCGGTAATAGGCGTGATTACATCAAAATATTCACCTTTGACCGGTGCAACAAACTTGCCACCAATAAAATTATCATACTTGGCTTTGTAAGGGATATTTACGCCAAGACCTTTTAGTATATCCAAACCCAAACTTACTTCGTTAACTTTGCTATCCATGACTAACTAACTCCTCTAGTTTTGCTACCGTTAATATAGTATTTCTATCTGTAAACCCGCATTACTACGTTGGTATTATTATGATGTTTAAAAATCAGCTTAATTTCCATAAACCCTTGTAAATACAAGCCTCTCCGCAAGGGTCGTACAAAAAGCTCTACCCGAACAATAAACCTTAGCTACCAGTAAATCAAGTCTTATATAAGAGATAATTTACATTTTGATACATTAAATTTAAAAAAATATTACTACTCACTGTAGCTCAAAGAATTAGCTTTTTTTGACTAATTTAGACCATTAATATCGTCAACAACTACTGCGTACATATCACGTGTTGAAGCTAATGCGCCGTGATGAACTTCTTCAGCGCTTAATACCTTGCCGTTCGCACTCATTAGCGGTCTGGTTGCTGTCGCGCTGGCGACGATAGTAGGGGCATAACCTAAATTAAAGCCGCCATGTGCTGTAGAGTTAACACACATATGAGTCATAAATCCAGCCAGTACAATATTTTTCACACCTAATTCTTTGAGTTCAGCATCTAACGTCGTTTGTACAAAGGCGTTTGGATAGTTTTTAACAATCACTTTTTCGCCAGCAATCGGCGCAACTTCAGCAGCAATAGCGCCAATATCGGCTGTGACATCATAAGGTGAGCCTACTCCTGCATCATGCTGAATATGAATTACTGGTATCTTAAGAGCACGCGCCATTTTCAATAATTTTTGCGCCTCTAGAATTGCAGGTTCAACGTTTGTTAACTGCATCACGCCGTGGCGATAGGTATTTTGTATGTCGATGAGAATAAGCGCAGAGTCTTTTAAGTTGGCTGCATGGTGACCCATGCCAGTAATGTCGCGTAATGTTTGAGAGGCTTTTACCATGTAAAGAATCCTTAGATATACGTTAATTCTTGAACTTTTTTGTATCTGAAGTGAGTAGACAACACAGTATAGTATTTCGTTTAATTTAGATGATAAATAATTAAATTAAAAATCAAATAAATACATGTAAAAATTAACTTACCCATAATTTTTATACACGTTAATTTTGCGCTATAGTATTGACAATAAAATACTAACGATAAAATAATCTACGCAAAAAATGCCACAAAATTTAGAAATTTCATCAATGTTGACGCGCGATTTTTGGAGTAATTTTGTTAGTCCATCGCCTGCCGTATTAGGTAAATCTATATTATCTTTGTTGGTCATAGCAGAGACTCTAGTCTGTATTTTCTGGATATTCACTTTATCAAATTTAGGTGAAGGCTATGCTGTAATGGCGGCAGTGCCTTACTTCTACTTAGTTATTTCTTACGTCAGCCTTTTCATTTTCTATCGTTATAAACGATTTGAATCTGCTATTTTTACCCAGCTAGCCATGTTGTTAGTAATGCCTTTTTTTATGCAATGGGCGATTGGTGGTTTTGCGGCGTCTAGCGGTGTTGCAATATGGGCGATCTTGTCGCCAGTGGGGGCCTTAATGATATTAGGTACCCGTCAATCAACGCCTTGGTTTTTATTATTTGTCGGCTTAGCTTTCATCTCGTGGAAGCTCAATCCTTTTTTTGCCGGCAATGCCATGCCGATTCCTACTAGCGTAAAAGACGTTTTTTTCTTAATGAATATTACGGGTACTGCCGCCATACTTTATGGGGTGTTGCGTTTTTTCCAGTCGCAAAAAGAACGGGTAATGGCTTCATTAGTGCAAGAACAAGCTAGGTCAGAGAGATTATTACTGAACATTTTGCCCGCAGCCATTGCTGAACGTCTGAAAGATAATGATATGCGAATTGCAGATTCTTATGAGTCCGTGACAGTAATGTTCGCTGATTTGGTTAATTTCACACATATCTCTGAAAAAATGCAGCCAACCCAACTGATTGATTTTTTGTCACAAGTGTTTTTAAGGTTTGACCAACTTGCAGAAAAATACCAAGTAGAAAAAATCAAGACTATTGGTGATGCTTATATGGTGGTTTCTGGTGCGCCAGTAGTTTGTGAAGATCATGCACACCGCATTGCAGATATGGCGCTAGAAATGCATGCTGCATTAAAAGAGGTAACGATTAAAATTGGTTTAGATTTACAAATGCGTATCGGCATTAATACTGGTCCTGTGGTTGCGGGCGTGATTGGCAGTGCTAAGTTCAGTTATGATTTATGGGGAGATACCGTTAATTTGGCAAGTCGCATGGAGCATATTTGCGCGCCCAATAATATTCAAGTGACGCAAAATGCTAAGACTCTTTTGGAAGATACCTATGTATTTTCAGAGAAAGCTAGTTTGGAAATCAAAGGTAAAGGTATTGTTGATACCTATGTTTTAATTGGTAGTAAAGACAATCAATCGAATAAAAGTTAGTAGATAAAACTTTAGCAAAAGTGAAGCGTTTGCCAAAATAGTAGTATATAACTTAAGTGTTTTCATTTCCAATAATTTCCAATAGACATAATTTAATAGGCTATCAATATCGTATTAAAGAGAAAAATATTGATTTTAATTAAGTAAATATTGATTGTAATTATATTTACCATGATTGTTCAACAATATCCCAGATAGCTTAATCTGACCTCTTTTGCATTTTCTCAATTTATTCTATGAACTAAAATTTTAATGCTGTTGTCTAAAGTTTATAGAGTTTCATATGAGGGCGACCAGCTACTAAGCATGGGTTAAGCTGGATTGAGTAGTGAGTGTAACGTTTCTGTAAGAAAAACGAGGCATATCATGATTAATATCAGCAGTGTAGCTTCATCTGGGCATTACGCGGTCATCGCTAGACCGAATTGTTCTCTGTCACCAGCGGGTACTTTACTCGTCTTTTCTATCATTTCTTTAATTTCCTTAATTATTGCCTTCGCCTTTTTATTAATAGGTGCTTGGCCCGTACTCCCATTCGCTGGAGCAGAATTGCTAGCGCTTGGTTATTGTTTTTATCATACCCTACTTCACTCCGGTGATTTTGAGCGTCTTAGCATAGATGATGACAAGGTCATCGTCGAATCGCACGAACCAAGCCAGGATAAGCGCATTGAGCTCAGTAGTTATTGGTCCCGAGTCGTGCTGGATTGTCTGCCTAATGGCTATTGTAGCCGGCTGGCGTTACGATCGAAAGGTCATGAAGTGGAATTTGGGCGGCTCATGACAAGCGAAGAGCGCCTGAATGTCGCTGGACAGTTAAAGCTTCGACTGGGAGGATTTTTGGCATGAAAAAAATTATCTCCCATATTGCAGCTTCAAGTTTATATATCAGCCCAGCCTATGCCGCCTATAA
>JBDSHU010000128.1:0-6831 GCA_039918335.1 Methylotenera sp.
AGGATAAATAACGCACAAAATAGACTGCCGAATAAAAACTGTAGCAAGATATACGGCAAGCGCGTCTTCCAACTTTCCGCTGCTGCTATATTAGAACTTGATGACTGAGTATTGGCTGGCTGCTCAACCTTAACGATTTGCGAACTGGCTTTTTTTGCAAGCCACCAGATGATGGGGATAGTAGCAATCAGATACGCTGAAAGGATCAGCAAATCAGATGCATTGACGCTACGGCCAATCGTCAATGCATCCCATATAAAACCTGCAAAGAAAGCGAGTGCAGGAAAGTACTTTTTAACTATTGCTACGTTCAAATGTGAGAAATCTATTAATTAACTTTTATCAAACCACTTTATCAAACTACTTCAGCGATAGGAATAATCTTTTTCGCTTTAGCCATGCTTGCAGAATAATCTGGCATTTGGTCAAAATTCAAATACTTATAAATTTCAGCCGTGTTTTGTAATTTATTACCCACGGTTTCCATATATTCTGCATGTGTCGGCATGTAGCCTAATTTAGCGCATACGGCCGCCAGCTCGGCTGAACCTAAATAAACACGGGCGTCGCGGCCCATACGGTTATCAAAGTTTCGCGTACTGGTAGAAAATACAGTCGCTTTATCTGCAACCCGTGCCTGGTTACCCATACACAATGAACAACCCGGTATTTCTGTACGCGCACCGGCAACCCCAAATACTGAATACACGCCTTCATCACGTAATTGATTTTCGTCCATACGTGTTGGCGGCGCAATCCATAAACGTGTTGGAATACTGCCAGACCCTTCAAGCACTTTTGCCGCAGCGCGATAATGACCGATATTCGTCATGCAGCTGCCAATGAATACTTCATCAATCTTGTCACCGACCACTGCTGATAACGGTTTGATGTCATCAGGATCATTGGGGCAAGCCACTAGCGGCTCCTTGATTTCATTCAAATCAATTTCAAGCGTATATGCATATTCCGCATTTGCATCTGGTTCAAGCAACTCAGGTTTCGCCAGCCATGCTTTCATACTATCAATACGACGCTGTAATGAACGTGCATCTTCATAGCCGTTATCAATCATGTTTTGTAAAAGCACGATATTTGAACTTAAGAACTCAACCACTGGCTCTTTGTTTAGTTTAACCGTACAACCATTGGCAGACCGCTCTGCAGAGGCATCAGCAAATTCAAAAGCCTGTTCTACTTTTAAATCCGGTAAACCTTCGATTTCTAGAATGCGGCCATTAAATACGTTCTTTTTGCCTTGCTTACCAACGGTAAGTTCGCCACGTTGAATGGCTGCATAAGGAATCGCATTCACCAAATCGCGTAAGGTAATACCAGGTTGCATAGTACCTTTAAAGCGCACTAGCACTGACTCTGGCATATCCAACGGCATCGCACCCATAGCCGCGGCAAACGCTACTAACCCAGAACCCGCGGGGAAAGAAATACCAATCGGGAAACGTGTATGTGAATCGCCGCCAGTACCCACAGTATCTGGCAACACCATACGATTCAACCATGAGTGAATCACGCCATCGCCTGGACGTAAACTCACGCCACCGCGACTACTCATAAATTCAGGCAAACTGTGTTGTAATTTAATATCGACTGGTTTTGGATAAGCGGCAGTATGACAAAAGCTTTGCATCACTAAGTCTGCACTAAAACCTAAGCATGCTAACTCTTTTAACTCATCCCGCGTCATGCCGCCGGTAGTATCCTGTGAGCCCACAGTAGTGGCTTTTGGCTCACAATAAGAACCTGGACGAACGCCTGTACCTTCAGGCAGTCCACACGCACGACCTACCATTTTTTGCGCGAGCGTGTAGCCTTTGCCAGTATCTTTAGGCGCAACGGCCGTAATAAATATTGCTGGTGGTGGCAAACCTAAACTAGCGCAAGCTTTAGTGGTTAATCCACGGCCGATAATCAATGCAATACGTCCACCAGCGCGCACTTCATCTGGCAGCGTGAGCGGTGCTAAATCAAACATTGAAACAACATGACCATGCTCATTCAGCACTCTACCTGCATACGGCTCAATGGTAATGATGTCACCTGTTTGCATTTTTGAAACATCACATTGAATCGGCAACGCGCCAGAATCTTCAGCGGTATTAAAGAAAATAGGCGCGATCTTAGTGCCTAATATCACGCCGCCCGTGCGTTTATTTGGAATGTTAGGAATATCGTTGCCCATGAACCATTGCAGTGAATTGATCGCAGATTTACGTGATGAGCCTGTACCCACTACATCGCCAACATATGCCAGCGGCAAGCCTTTTTGCTTAAGCGTTTCAATAAGTTTTAAGCCTTCAGGTATCTTGTTAATCAGCATCGCTTTAGCGTGCAAAGGGATATCCGGGCGGCTCCAGGCATCTTGCGCAGGGCTCAGGTCATCGGTATTCGTTTCGCCATCTACCTTAAATACCACCATCTTGATTTCTTTTGCCAACTCTGGTGCATTGGTAAACCACTCAGCATTTGCCCAACTTTCTATAAGCTTCTTAGCGTGTACATTACCCACCTTCATCTTTTCATCCACATCGTGAAAAGCATCAAACATTAGAATAGTTTTTGAGAGTGCATTCACAGCCGCCTCTGCCATTGGCGTGTCTAATAACTCAACTAAAGCTTGCACGTTGTAACCACCCAGCATGGTTGCGAGCAACGCTACTGCATGTTCAGGCGTGATAACCGGCGAAGTGGCGACACCTTTAGCAATGTCAGATAAAAATGCAGCTTTTACATAAGCTGATTGATCCACACCTGCAGGGGTGCGATTAGCAATTAGATCGAGCAATGTTTCAGCTTCGCCTGCCGGTGGATTTTTAAGTAGCTCGACAACTTGTGCTACTTGCTCTGTTGATAATGGTAATGGTGGAAGATTCTGTGTTTGGCGTTCTGCAACGTGCTGGCGATAGGCTATTAACATATTTTGCGTCTTATCTTTTAATTAAAATGGTTGGCTATGATTATATAAACCGGAATTATACAACCAGCACAAGACACATGCGACTCAAGGTATGCGGTTTAGGTCACTTTGTGCTTAATCTAGTTGCTTGGTCTATTTATTTGTTTCAGGATTACTTTTATCTACGTAAAGCTCTTTGGCAAATGGTGTACTGCAGCTTTTTCCACTTGCAGATGCTTCTAATTTATCTAGCAGGTCTTTTTCATAACCTTTGCCGTGTTTCAATTCCAAAAACGCACGAACTTCGTACACATCTGCAAAACCGTTTTTATCGGTATCCATGGTCACAACGTTATCTTCAACCGTGGGGCCTATGTATTTAATTCTGCCATCTTTATCTGTTAAGTAGCCTAATACCTCATCAGCACTGGCGGCAGTGGCAGCCATTAACAGTAAAATCAAACTAAAAGTCTGTAGCAGCAATTTCAACATTTTATGTGCGCGCATGAATAATACCCTCCACAATCTCCCTGCTATTGTGACTGACATTAAAACAAATAGTGCAAATAATCTGAGACTTACGGCACATGATTTTAAACTTGCTGATGTATTTCGATTACTTGATGTTTAGCGATCTTTTCTTTCCATTCAGCTGGACCGGTAGTGTGCACTGACACCCCTTTACTATCCACTGCCACAGTGACCGGCATGTCCTGCACGGTAAACTCGTAAATCGCTTCCATCCCTAAGTCTGCAAACGCAATCACCTGTGATTTCTTAATGGCTTTGCTCACCAAATAGGCTGCACCGCCCACTGCCGTTAAATATACAGATTGATATTTTGCAATCGTGCGAATCGTATCTTCGCCACGCTCCGCTTTACCCACCATACCCAGCAAACCTGCTTGACCTAGCATCAACTCAGTAAAGTCATCCATACGCGTTGCAGTCGTTGGACCCGCTGGGCCAACAACCTCATCACGTACCGGGTCTACAGGCCCGACGTAATAAATGAATCTGTTTGTGAAATCTACCGGCAGTTTTTCACCAGCGGCTAACATAGTTGCGATGCGTTTATGTGCAGCATCACGACCTGTTAGTAGTTTTCCACTCAATAATAAGGTCTGTCCTGGCTGCCAAGTTTGAATGTCTGCCTTAGTAATGGCATCTAAATTCACACGTAAAGCAGCTTCGCTGGGCGCCCAGTGTATATCTGGCCAATCATCTAAACTTGGTGTTTCCAGCACCGCCGCCCCGCTACCATCTAATTCAAAATGCACATGGCGTGTAGCCGCACAATTAGGAATAATCGCCACAGGCAACGAAGCCGCATGAGTAGGATAATCCAGGATTTTCACATCCAACACTGTTGCCAAGCCGCCCAAACCTTGCGCACCTATCCCTAGATTATTCACTTTTTCAAAAATCTCTAAGCGCAACTCTTCTATTCTATTAAGCTTTTCCTTATTCTGGCCTCTTTGTTTAAGCTCATACATATCAATCGGTGCCATCAATGACTCTTTTGCCAGCAACATGGCTTTTTCTGCACTGCCGCCTATCCCTATCCCCAACATGCCAGGTGGACACCAACCTGCACCCATTTTGGGCACGGTTTCTACTATCCAATCCACGATGCTGTCATTTGGGTTAAGCATCGCAAGTTTAGCCTTATTCTCCGAACCGCCGCCTTTTGCCGCAATACCCACTTCCACAGTATCACCAGCAACTAATGAAACATGCACCACCGCAGGCGTGTTATCTTTAGTGTTGGTGCGCTTTCCAGCTGGGTCAGCTACTATAGAAGCACGCAATTTATTGTCCGGCAGCAAGTAAGCACGATGCACGCCTTCATTCACCATTTGCTCTATATCTAGTAGTTCTGTATCTAGGTCAGCTTCCCAACGTACATTCATCCCTATTTTTACAAAAGCAACAACAATGCCAGTGTCCTGGCAGATAGGTCGTTTACCTTCAGCACACATGCGTGAATTCGTTAGAATCTGGGCAATCGCGTCTTTAGCGGCTGGCGATTGCTCAGCCTCGTAAGCGCGACCTAAAGCCTGAATATAGTCTTTGGGATGATAATAAGAAATATATTGCAAAGCATCCGCGATACTTTGAATAAAATCTTCTTGATGAATCGTAGTCATTTTTACCTTGTATGCTTTATATTTAATAGCACTTTATCTAAAAGCCTATCGGGCAGATTTTGCATAAGCGATTTTATTATTAATGTCTTTGCGCAAAATTTTACCATTTTTGGTGCGTGGAAAATCTTTGGTTAAGTACACCGTTTTGGGTGATTTATATGCCGCCAAATGCTGCTTGCCGAAGTTCAGTAACTCATCAGCTGTCACCTCTGAATTAGGCTGTAAAATCACATAAGTCACGACTAACAACTTGTCTTTTTCAAGCTCTTCGCCTACGGCAGCACAATCGGCTACGGCAGGATGAGACTTATAAATACGTTCGATTTCGTAGGGAGATACACGGTAGCCAAAGCTTTTGATGATGTCATCTTTACGACCTAAAAACCAGATATAGCCATCAGTATCATATTTCGCATAATCACCTGTGAAAAAATAGCCATCATGTTTATATTTTGCGGTTTCATCATCCAGGTTCCAGTAACGTAAAAACAAACCTGGGTCGCTGTCTGGCACACTAATCATGCCTTCTTCACCCATTGCTACTGGTAGCAAGGTTTCAGGATCTAACAATTGTATATCATGGCCAGGTTGCGGGAAGCCAGCTGAACCTGCACGAATCGGCCTAAATTTACTTTGGCTTAGATAATATGAAAATTCGCTCATGCCTACCGCTTCATAAATATCGACGCCAAAACGCTCGCGCCATTGCTGCAACACTTCATCAGACAAATGCTCACCAGCGCTCATGCAGTGGCGCAAACTTGGCACATCAGCTTTCGTAGCGTTTGATTTTTGTATGATTTGGCGATAGATGGTCGGTACCCCCACGAAGATAGTCGCTGAGTGTTTGGCGATTAAACGCGTCCATAAATCAGCGTCATTTTTACCTTCATGCACAATGACCGTTTTGCCCAAATACAGCGGGTCCATCAAGCCAGAACCTAACACATAGGTCCAGTTAAATTTGCCTGAATGCATGATGCGGTCTTGCGTATTATGATCAAAATCAAACCAATATTTTGAAGCAGGTTCACGGCCTATCAAGGCACGGTGTGCATGTAACACACCTTTAGGATAACCCGTAGTACCAGAGGTATACACCAAATAAGCTGGATCATCTGCTGCGGTTAAATGTGCGGGCAAACAATAACCAACTTCTGATAAAGCCGTTTCTAAATCGCAAACATTCAGTTTATCATGTGCAGTCACCGCACCCACACCTGATAAAAGCACATGTTTTAAATTAGGTAAATCCAATAAATGATCCTGCAGTGATGGCCATGCGGCTTTATCTGTCACTAGCACTGCTGCCCCAGAATCACGCGCTAAATAAGCCACTTCTTCGGCAGTCAATAATGTAGAGGTAGGTACTGAAATCGCACCACGTTTCATGGTTCCCAAAAATGCAGTGGGATAATCCAAACAATTTGGTAAGCGAATCAGCACCCTGTCATCAACTTCTACTTCCAGGTTTCTGAGTAGCTGAGAAAATTGATCAGTACGTTTTGCCAGTTGCTCAAAAGTGATTTGCGACGTACCTAACTCGTCATTCTCCACAATCATCGCAATTTGTTGAGCCGCTGGCGTACCAAGATGCTTATCTGTACACGCAGCACCAATGTTGAAATTTTTTGGAACGCTCCATTCCCAATCTGGAAATTTTTCAAACATTATTTAAAGCCCTTAATAAAGTTAAAGTGTTTGCATACAACACGTAGCAGCCTAAACGCAACATTTATAATATGTGAAATCAAATAAAACTTAACA
>JBDSHU010000129.1:0-4440 GCA_039918335.1 Methylotenera sp.
AGCGTGTCTGCCAATATTTCACGACCGCCGACGCCGCGAAAAATCATCACTTGTTTGCCTTGCATCATCTGCATTTCAGGCAGACTTAATAGAGATTCACTATCAAATCTATTTTTTGGAATTAAGACACTGGACACCCCCATTTGCATCAGCTCACAAGCAGTCACAGGGCCTATCGCAGCAAACTCAAGTTGTGGCGGTAATTCATTCAATTGTGCAAGTACAAGCGGCATACCATTTTGCACTGCGTTGCTGCTGATAAAAATTGCCCAATCGCAGGTTTCAAGTGCTTGTATGTTGTTATCAAACACACTGTAATCTTGTAATGGCACAATATCTATGAGCGGAAAACTAATCGGCGTACCTTCATTTTCGCTGATTAAGGCGCTTAACTTTACGGCTTGCGCTACAGGACGTGTAATTGCAACGCCGAAACCTTTGAGTAGATTATCCATACTTTAAAGTGGTGTTAAGTTAGGCATGACTGGGGGTTAATCTAGCAACGCTAAAATTTTATCGGCACCTTTGGTGCGCAGTTTGTCCGCTAACGCTTTGCCTAAAGCTTCAGCGTGGTTTCTGTCGCCACTCGCGGTTTCAATTAACATGTGTTTGCCATCCACACTCGCGACAAAGCCTGTAATGCGAATAGTGTTAGCTTCACAAGTCGCATAAGCGCCGAGCGGCACCGTGCAACTGCCAGCTAAAGCGCGACTCATGCCCCGTTCTGCTTCTACACACACTTGGGTGTCAGCATGATTAAGTGGTGCGAGTACTGCAAGTAAATCTGGCCGGTTTGCACTGATTTCTATGCCTAGCGCACCTTGCCCAACCGCTGGGATGCTATGTTCTGGGGAAATCACGTTACGAATACGTGCTTCAAGGCCGAGTCGAATTAATCCTGCAGCAGCCAAGATAATGGCTGCATATTGACCTTCATCCAATTTACGCAAGCGTGTTTGCAGATTACCGCGTAGCGATTCTATTATTAGGTGTGGCAATCGTGCTTGTAATTGGCTTTGGCGTCGCAAGCTAGAGGTACCAACAATGCTGCCTGCCGGTAATTCTTCCAGCGAAGCAAAGTCATTAGAAACAAACGCATCACGTGGATCCTCACGCTCGCCTGTAGCGGCCATCAAGAAGCCATCAGGTAAGTTCATTGGCACGTCTTTCATGCTATGTACGGCTAAATCTGCACGGCCATCTGCTAAAGCCATTTCCAGCTCTTTAACAAATAGGCCTTTACCGCCCACTTTGGCCAATGGCGTATCTAAAATTTGGTCGCCTGTAGTCGTCATGCCTAAAATTTCTACCGTGGTGTCAGGATAAAGTGCCTGTAAACGACCTTGTATGTGTAGTGCTTGCCACATGGCTAATGGGCTTTCGCGCGAAGCGATCACTAGTCTTCTAGGTGCAGCTAAAATGGTTGTATTGTTCATACTTTGGATTTTATCACAGGGCAACTTTGTAACGGCCATTTGTAAACAGCAATAGCATTTGTTAAATAGAGTATATTTGGGTTAAGCTTAAATTCTGCCACTAAAGATTAAATTCAGTAATAGGTAATTTCAGTACTATTAGCGTCATATCATCGCCGTATGCATTAACTTTATCGTTAGGAGATTTTTATGCAATATCAGCTCGATATTTTTATCAATTCATTAAACCAATTTTGGGTGCAGCTCGTTAATTTTGTGCCTAAATTATTAGCAGTTATTGTGATTTTATTTTTTGGCTGGTTGTTAGCTAAGCTGGCTAAAACGGCGATAAAACGCACGCTTGAATTAATGCAGTTTGATAAATTTGCACAAAAATCTGGACTAGAGTCCTTTATGAACCACGGCAATTTTGATTTAAGTTTAAGTGGCATCATCAGTCATCTTGTTTATTGGCTAGTAATTATTTTATTTATTATCACTGGCTCTAATATGCTGGGGTTGAATGAAGTCGCTCTTTTACTGCAACAATTAGCGAGCTATTTACCGCATATTATTGTGGCAATTTTAGTGCTCATTTTCGGTACTTTATTGGCGCGCTTTGTTAATCGATTGGTATTTGCATGGTTATATAGCATTAAATTTGAACGTGCATTAGAAATGAGCACTTCAGCTGAATATGGTATACAAATATTGGCGATATTTGTGGCGTTAGAGCAGTTGGGCATTGGGACGCAGCTTATTCATTCATTATTTGTCATTGTGTTTGGCGCATTCTTCTTGGCACTGGCCATTGCATTTGGCCTTGGTGGAAAAGACTGGGCAGCAAAAGTGATTGAAGAGATGAATAAAAGTAAAAAGTAGCCAACAATAAATGTTAAATATTGCAAGACTTAATGCTGTGCCCAAAAATTAAGTCTTGCGCACGATATGTTGTTGACGGCGGCTCACAGCAATGGTTTCTGGTATGTTTTTTAATAATGCAAACCATTGCTTTTCGCCAGGTTCAGGGCTTTCACATGCGCTATCACGATTTTCGTTACCAATCTCATGGTAGCTGTCACCACGGTTTTCAACACTGCGTTTTTCATAACCTAGAATATAAGCATTCGCGACTAAACAGTTACGATGCAAGCGCACAAAAACATCACTAAACTCTTGTTCTAAATGTGTGAGTGATTCTTCTAACAAATATTCACGTTCAGCGGTGCGCACGGTAATGTATTTAAGCTCCGCACGTAAATAAATGATTTCATTGATTGGTACCAATAAAACCCTACCTCGCTCACTGATGCTGATATGCGTTCTACGTTGGTTAAGCGGTACTATGGCTTTAAGCTGGCTGGGCAAAAGTGCGCGGGCCTTGCTTATGGCGCTTTGCAGGCGCTCAAAGCGGATGGGTTTGAGCAAATAATCTACTGCATGTATATCAAATGCTTGCATGGCATAGCTATCAAAAGCGGTGGTAAAAATAATGGCGGGGGGATTAAGCATTTTTTGCAAATGCTGAGCTGCTTCAATGCCATCCATAGTGGGCATGCGTATATCAAGCAGTACAATATCGGGCGAATGCTCATTCGCTAGTTGCAATGCTTCTTGACCATTTTTTGCTTCAGCGACTACATGGATCGTGTTGATATCTGACAATAGCTCACGTAACCTGTTTCTTGCAGGTGCTTCATCATCGGCGATAATCAGTTTTAATGGAGCGGTCATTTATTCATGGCTTCATTTAATCTTGTGGGGCAACTTAATATGCACTTGATAGCGGCCATTAGATTGCGTACTTTTTAATGAGGCTTCAAGGTCAAAATGTAAAGTTAAACGTTCTTTAATGTTGTTTAGCGCCATTTTGTTGCCACTATTGTGATTAATTTTTGCATTATAAGGGTTGCTTAATAGCAAATGTACTTCATTGCGTTTGGTGTAAATTTGTATGCTGATTACCCCACCAGCAGCTAATGGTTCAATGCCGTGGTACACCGCATTTTCAACTAATGGTTGCAGTAACAATGGCGGTATTAGCGCATCCGGCGGCATGTCGTCAATTTGCCATTGAACGACGAGTCGGTCCTCTAAGCGCAATTTTTCTAATGCTAAATATTGGCGACATAACCCAATTTCTTGCGCCAGCGGTACCAACTCGCGGTTATCTGCCATCAACACACGAAATAAGTCTGCCATGTCTTCTAAAGCCGTTTCCGCCTGCTTTGGCTGGCTACGAATAAGCGATAACACTGCATTGATGCTATTAAACAAAAAGTGCGGGCGAATCCGCGCTTGGAGTGCTTGCAGCCTTGCTTCAGCCACTGCAGGTGAATACGCGCGCAGCTGTAAATTGAAATAATATAAAGTGATTGCAGTGAGTATGGAGACGAAAAACAGGGTACGTATGAGGCCAGGTAAATCATTGAATATTAAGAGTTGTGAAATAAGGCCATGTACGCTGGTGCATGCAAATAAAACAATGAGCACAATGGCGGCTATGCCATACCAATATTGCAATTTGTTCAACAGCGGGTAGCTCACATATAGCAATAATAGGCTTACGAGTAGCATAGGCTGTGCAACCGCAGAAATCGCGGTAATCATAGTTAAAAACTCGCGCATCGTATTGCTTAATACCATCGCGGCCAGTAACAGCAATGTGTTGATGATCACGAGTATGCGTAGATTCACCCCTAGGTTATGCATATTAGGCAGACGGCTATGTTTTCTCATACGTTAACGTGCATTTTCAGCAACCATATTGTGCGATCCTCATATTTTTAATGCCTGTATTTTGATGCGCATTGTTTATTCTAATATTCATGACTAGTTTTTGCGTTGAGTTGCATCGTAGCATTTGGGTTTTGCATTATACTAATCATATAAGTATATTATTATTAAACAATATTTTTAAAAATGCTGTTATAAATTTAAAGTTTAAGCCTAATAAATGGCTCAAGATAAAGATCAAAAAAGATAAAGCTAAGCGAGAAAGATAAAGTGATAGAAAAAGAAAGCC
>JBDSHU010000130.1:0-9624 GCA_039918335.1 Methylotenera sp.
GCATATTGTGGATCTAACGCATGTTCCGCATCAATAAACGCAGCAACACCGCCAGTTTTTTGCATCTGTGCGATCACTGAAAGCGTTAAGGTAGTTTTACCTGATGATTCCGGACCATAAATCTCAATCACACGACCACGTGGCAAGCCGCCTATACCTAAGGCAATATCAAGACCTAATGAACCTGTAGAAACCGCTTGAATGTCTTCACCAATATCGCCATCGCCCATCCGCATAATAGAGCCTTTGCCGAACTGCTTTTCAATCTGTGCTAATGCTGCGGCAAGTGCTTTACTTTTGTTGTCATCCATGTGGTTTTGCCTTTGTATTTTTTAAGTTTTTATCACTTTAATAAGCATGTAATTATTTCATAAATCAAGGCTTAACGTAAGCGTAATTAACGTTTCTAATACGTGATTGACCGACTGTTTGCGAATGTCATCACGATTGCCAATAAACTGTTTTGTTTGCGTGATTACTTGCGCATTAAGTTGACTGAGCTCATTTTTAAACGAAGACGTTTTAAATGCGAAACCAAAACAGACCATGCCCACCGGTTTATTTTCACTGCCACCTTCAGGCCCTGCGATACCTGTGATGCTAGCGCTGATATCTGCCAGACTATTTTTGATTGCACCTATTGCCATGGCTTGTGCGGTTTGTTCGCTTACAGCGCCAAAAATATCTAAAGTTTGCTGGGACACATCCAGCATATCCATTTTGGCTTGATTGCTATAGCTAATAAAGGCGCGGTCAAACCATGCAGAACTACCCGCAATAGCGGTGATGTATTGTGAGGCCATGCCGCCTGTGCAAGATTCGGCCAGCGCTAACTTTAGGCTGCGTGCTTTTAAAGCAGCGCCTAAGTCGGCACTAAAGCTTAGGAGATTATCCATAACTTAGGAGATTACCCATAACTTAGGAGATTACCCATAAAACTATCTTCAAACTAATAATCGCATAAATGGCAGCGAGCAAATCATCAAACATCACACCGAAGCCATTTTTGAGTCTGGCATCACATTGGCGTATCGGAAAGGGTTTCCAAATGTCAAACAGTCTAAATAATACAAATGCAGCAAGCCACCATTGCCATTGCATCGGCGTGAAAGTAAGCACTAACATAATGGCGACTATTTCATCCCAAACAATACCGCCGTGGTCGGCTACACCTATCGCTTTGCCCGTTGCACTGCAAAAATAAATGCCGATTACAAAAAGTACTGTAATGATGAAAAGCTGTATTGGAAAACTATAGTCGGCGATCAACCAAAACAAAGGTAAACCCATTAAGGTGCCAAATGTACCGGGTGCTTTTTTCGTGAGCCCGCTACCGAATCCTAGGCCAAAGAAATAAGCGGGATGTTGAAACAAAAGCTTTAAGCTGGGTTGGTTTGTTTTGGAAGAGTCAATTGAAATGGTCAAAACCTGTTTCCTTAATGCTTAATACTTCGTTATCAGCGCCTCGTACAATCAATGCATGATTATGCGTAATATGTCCGATATTGCTTAATTTCAAATCAAGACGCTGGCTTAATAACACTATCTCAGCGTGCCTATTAACGGGCGCGGTAAAACAAAGCTCATAATCGTCACCACCTGCCAGCATCATGTGTTCAGTAAGTGGGTTTGCAAGGTGATTTTTCATAACATTGGAATATGGCAACGCTTGCAATTGAATCGTCGCTCCCACTTTTGATGCCTCTAGAATATGGCCTAAATCCGCCAATAAGCCGTCTGAGATATCAATCGCGCTATGCGCGATGTTGCGTAACGCTAAACCTAAGCATACTCTGGGTTGTGGCGTATGCAGCGATTTTGCACAGCCTGCAAACTCATTCCCAGCCAGCTGAAATTTATTTTGCATATGGGCCAAGGCTAAAGCAGCATCACCTAAATTTCCTGACACCCAAATTTCATCACCCACCTTTGCGCCACTGCGCTTTATGGCAAAGCCGCGAGGCGTTTCACCCATGATTTGTACGCTGATGGTTAATGGTCCGCGTGTGGTGTCACCGCCGATCAAATCTATATTGAACGTTTTGGCGCAGGCAAAAAATCCGTCTGAAAACTGGCTTAACCAAGCTGCATCGTTATGTGGCAGCGCAATCGCCAATGTGGCCCATTTTGGGTTTGCGCCCATGGCAGCCATGTCGGAAACATTCACGGCGAGTGACTTCCAGCCTAGTTTAAAGGGATCTGCATCTGTAAAAAAGTGAGTGCCTGCTACTAGCATATCGGCTGATATAGCAAGCTCTAAGCCTTGCGGTACAGAAATCAAGGCGGCATCGTCGCCCACACTTAAATTGGTATGGTGCGTTTTGCGAGTGAAATGCTGGCGGATCAGATCAAACTCGGACATCGCTTAATCCGCAGGTTTTAGTGCTGATTTTGGCCTGAATGCTTTAACGATTGCTTCATTCGTTTCAAGATAAGGCATAGGCTGTTCTGGGGTTGCTAATAAGTCTAAACAGTAGGGTACGGCGGCAAATATGCCATGCACTTTAGTTAGCCCCATATCATCTTTTAGGCCTTCCAGCGTTTGTGCAATCGCCTTTGGCTGGCCAGGTAGGTTAATGATTAAACACTGTTTGCGAATCACTGCAACTTGTCTGGAAAGAATGGCGGTGGGTACAAAATTCAAACTAATCTGACGCATTTGTTCACCAAAACCTGGCATCACTTTGTCAGCAATATTCACCGTTGCTTCCGGCGTTACATCACGTAATGCGGGCCCTGTGCCACCGGTGGTTAAAATTAGATGGCAGCCTTCTACATCGACCAAATCGATCAGCATCGCCTCAATATCTTCTTGCTCATCGGCTATCAGTCGTGCAATTATTTGCATAGGGGTGAGCAGTGCATTATCAAGCCAGCTTTTTAAGGTTGGAATGCCTAGATCGTCATATATACCACTACTTGCACGATCACTAATTGAAACTAAACCAATTTTAATGAATTCTTTTGTCATTCTTTTGTCACTAGTTAAGCTAATACCTTAATAGTACCATTACCCACATTAAAGGATTTTTTCATGGTGCCTTCTCATTATTATAAAAGTAAAAATTCAAACACATCTGCGGCAAAAACACTTTCAACAACAAGTATGCATAATAAAAAAATCGTTATTGGTTTGATGCTATTGAGTTTACTCGGGTTAACTGCTTTTTTGACAGCTTCTCCAGTAAATGCAGCTGAAGGTAATTTATACGCAAAAAACTATAAAGAGCAAAACACTAATCATCTGAAGTCGCAAAGTGCCAATCCGGACACGCAAATGTTCGTGAGTAACCATAAAGATGAAGACAATATCAGCATGCTGGAACGCGGCTATGACATGATGGGTTCATCAGGATTTGATGGTACCGACGTATCTGTTGATCTTGCGTTACAGCATGGTAAAGCCATTAAAGCGGATAAGGTTTTGGTTTACAGAAAATATGGCTCGGCTAAAACGGGTGCGGGTAAAATGGAATTCATTAAGGAAGCTGCTAAAAATGGCGGGGAAATAGACGCCAAAGATTTGGTAGAAGAGCCTACACAGTACAACTACTATGCAAGTTATTGGGCAAAACTACCGACACCTTTGTTAGGTGTGCATGTAATCAAGCTCATTAAAGCCTCGGATAATAAGGATGAACGCGCCAAAAATGCTGCAGAAAAAGGCCTGAAAATTATTGCTGTCATTAAAGAATCGCCAGCGGCTGCCGCTAATATTGTTAAGGGTGATACCTTACTCAAAATTGGTGATGTTGATTTAGTCAAGCCAGATGATTTATTTGCCGCTGTTAGACGCTATGCAGGGCAAACAGTACCAGTGGAATTGGAGCGCGGTGGCACTGATGTGAAAATGTCAGTGGCGCTAAATTCGCGTAAATAAATTGGAGTGAATCAATTAAAAAAGCCTGCTAAATGCAGGCTTTTTAATATCAACTTTGATAACACTGTTTATTTGATAACACTTTAAGTGATCACCATATTAGAAATAGTGCTGCTGCAACAATAGTCGGCGGCAGTGCCCCCAAGAACAGTTGACCAGCACCTATAGAGCTATCATTAAAACCTTGTTTGAGTAATGCAGCGCCAGCAGGATTAGGCGCGTTAGCAATAACAGTTAAGCCGCCACCGGCAACCGCACCAGCCATCAACATGTATTTTGCCTCATCAGATAACCCAACAATCTGCGACCCAAGGAAAGTGAGTGCGGCATTATCCGTAATGGCTGTTAATGCTGTTGCACCAAAGAAAAGTTGTAAAGGTGCCAGACTGGATACGATAGGTTGTAGCCACCATTGTTGCATTCCGCCAAGTACTACCAAGCCAGCTAAAAAGAAGCCAACCAGTAGCCCTTCTTTGAGTATGAGCGGCGACTGATAGCGTTCATAAGCCTGGGTAAAACCTAGGAAAAATAGAAATAAACCAAAAAATATCACTGGGTGATGTGCAAAAATGACAACACCTACTAAAAAAATGATATGAATCAAACTTACCATCAATGGAATTTTAGATTCTTTAACTCTTTCGGCGGAGTTTGGTATATTTGTTATATGTTTGCGTAGCATATAACTCACTACCGTGGCATTAATTAGCACAGCTATCGCCGCTTTCCAGCCGAAAGTGCTAGCCATAAAAGCCGAATCCCACTGCCATGTAGTTGCAACCATTAATACAGGTGGTGCGGCGTAAGAGGTTAACGTCCCGCCTATGGAGATATTGACGAAAAGTACACCCAGCGCTGCATATTTCAACCATTCTGGTATGCCTTGCTTAAACACTTGTGGCGCTAGCATTAAAGCTGCAATTGTCATTGCAGCGGGCTCAGTGATAAATGAGCCGAGTAACGGCACAGCTGCTAAGCTAAGCCAGACTTGCGCCAGCACATTGTTTACAGGGGCTATTTTGGCAATGGTCTGAATTAAACTGCTGACCACACCAAGCACTGGACGCGAAGCCGCGACCACCATAATGACAAAAACAAACATTGGCTCGGTGTAGTGTCTAGATTCTACATAGGTGATTGCTTCATTACTACCGGCAAAAATGGCGAGCAACGCAATGAGAATAAATGCCCAAAAGCCAAATACTACTTCTACTTCGCCAAGTAAATGAAATAGCCCAGCGTGGTTGGGATGGCGGTTGGCCAATATCTCGAATGATTTTGCAGTAAAAGTGTGTAATAGCGCTATTGCAAAGACAATAACTGCCACAATTTCCATGCGGTGATCCATCAAGTTAACTACTCGTATCTGGTAATTATTGGCGTATCGTCTGAATCGTCATCTGCGCCGTCTGCAATATCATCTTGCGGCTGGTTACCAGTAATGTCGCGCAGTAGCTTAAATATTTCACGACTACTTTTCGGCGGCTTATTTGCTGCCAACTCTTTTTGTGCATTACGAATTAATGTGCGTAACTGCTGAATATCGGTGTTGGGGTGCAGTGCAATAAATTCAGCTAGCACATTGCTATCTGCAATCATACGGTCGCGCCAGCGCTCTAGGCCATGAAAATAAGCGTTTTCAGCGGTATGTTTACCATCCCAACGGGCGAGTTGTTCAAGAATAGGCGCGTTATCAATCTCGCGCATCAAACGGCCTAAATATTGGCGATGGCGTCGGATTGCGCCGTTGGCGGTAATTTTTTTAGTGTCTAAAACAGCCGTTAGCACAGCATCTGGTAAATCTAATTTTAACAGTTTGTCTTTTGGTAATTCAGATAAACGCACCCCAAGTTCTTGCTGCGCATCTGCTTCAGCTTTGAGTTTGGTTTTGCTAATCGGCTCTTCAGCATCTTGCTTAGCGCTTAAATTGGCATCGTAACTAAAATCAATGCCGGTATTTGTCTTTTTAGGTTTCATGCTGCGGTATGATAGCATTTTTTAGTAACTATTTTTAGCGCTCACGTTTTTAGGGTGCTAAGTGAGAGATGGAAAAGTAATGGCAGATTTAGGGTTTAGTTATTCATTGGACGAAATCAAGCAAATGTCGGAAGACGTGCTTAAAGTTGCAAAAGCGCATGGGGCAAGTGCTGCGGAGGCAGAGCTAAGTTTAAGCATCGGGCAAAATGTTTCTGTGCGTTTGAACGAAGTGGAGAATATCGAATATAACCGTGATAAAGGCATGTCTGTCACTGTGTATTTTGGGCAACAAAAAGGCCATGCCAGTACTTCTGATTTAAGCCCGCAAGCACTCAAAGACACGGTTACCGCTGCATGCAATATTGCAAAATATACGGCTAAAGATGAGTTCTGTGGTCTGGCAGATGCCAACTTAATGGCAACGGAGGTTTTGGATTTAGATTTGCATCATCCCTGGAATATTTCTGTCGATGAAGCCATAGAAATTGCACGCGAATGTGAAGCTGCCGCTTTAAATGTAGATGCGTGCATTACCAATTCAGAAGGTGCCAGCGTTTCCTTAGGTTCAGGCTATTTTGCGTATAGCAATAGCCATGGGTTTACTGGCGGCTATCCCAGCTCACGGCATGGCATCAGTTGTTCTGTGATCGCTGAATCTGAAGCAAGTATGCAGCGCGACTACTGGTACAGCACAGCACGCGCCGCAGTAGACTTAGAAACAGCAGCTGACATTGGTAGAAAAGCAGGTGAGCGCACAGTGCGCCGTTTGAATTCCCAAAAAATTAAAACCTGCCAAGTACCGATTTTATTTGAAGCACCATTGGCTAGTGGCTTGATTTCCTCTCTGATTAGTGCAATTTCAGGCGGGAATCTATACCGTAAATCATCTTTTTTATTAGATAGTTTGGGTAAGCAAGTGGCAAGTCCATTACTTAATATCTATGAAGAACCGCATCTTAAAAAAGGGCTGGCTAGTAGTCCATTTGATAGTGAAGGTGTGGCTACACATGCGCGACAGTTGGTTAAAGACGGCGTGTTACAGGGTTATGTGCTGGCTAGTTATTCTGCAAAAAAACTGGGTATGCAGACGACGGGCAACGCTGGCGGTAATCATAATTTAATCGTGCAATCTACTATGGATGATTTTGCAGCTTTATTGAAGAAAATGGACACAGGCCTGCTTGTTACAGAATTATTAGGTAGCGGTATTAATATGGTCACGGGAGATTACTCACGTGGTGCTGCGGGTTTTTGGGTAGAAAATGGCGTGATCGTGCATCCGGTAGAAGAGATTACCATCGCGAGCAATATGGCCGATATGCTAAAGATGATTGTAGGAATAGGCACAGATGTTATCGTTCAAGGATCAAAACAGGTTGGTTCTATTTTGATAGAGCGTATGACAGTAGCGAGCGAATAAAATAGCTTTTACAAAGCGAATAGATAAAAGTGCTTACAATAAAAAAAGCCCCTTTCAGGGGCTTTTTTATTGTAATTGTTAATTATTTTACTGTGGTTTCAGTATCTTCATCAAAATCATCTTTAGAAGAATCTTTTGATAATGAGCCATCTTGCACCATACTCTCACGTCTTTGCAGATAGGCATCGCGGGTAAAGGCATAAGGATCTAGTGAGGCCTCATCAACCAAATCACTTGCGGTTAAAAGCTCGGTACGTTTATCTATTAGCTGCGCAGCACGTAATTGGTTGTGCAATCTTACTTGACCGATATTATGGGTATATGCAATTGGGTCAGTCGTTGCAGTGTCTACAGCTAAACCCGTCGCATCGCGTAAGCTAGAAGGCCCTAAGATTGGCAACACCAAGTATGCACCGTTACCAACACCCCAATAACCTAATGTCTGTCCAAAATCTTCTTTACGTTTTTCAATATTGTCCATTCCAGCTACGTCAATAAAACCAGCTAAACCAAATGTGGTATTAATGACAAAACGCCCCGCATCTGTAAAGGCATAGGCGAGTTTAAATTGCAGCAAATCGTTTACTACCGTAGTAATGGCACCAAGATTGCTGAAAAAGTTATTAAAACCTTTACGAATAGGAGTTGGTGCTACCTTTTTGTATGCAGTAGCCACTGGTTTTATCACTGCTTTATCAGCGATGTCGTTGAATTTGTAAACGCCACGGTTGACGCCTTCAAGTGGATCTTTATTGTTTTGAGAGGCACACCCAGTAAGCGCAAAAACAAACGTCATGGCGATAACTAAATTCGGTATTTTTATATGCATTTTTATATTTCTTTTTAACGTAATTACACTTGTATTGAATTATTCATGACTGCATGATTTCTGTCCACTCATATAAATTTACCATGCTGAGCATCTGAATTTAATGTTGCGTAAATACAACAAATTGTTGCCGCAATACCATGCTTAATTATCATGTTCCATGTTGATAGTGTTAGGGGAGTTGCTCTTATATAAACCTAAAGCCAGTAATCGTTGGGTGGTGTGATCAACAACAGGTAGTGGGTAGTCCTCGCCGAGACTCAAGGCTAATGCTTCTAAACGAACCGGTGGCATTAACCATGGTGCATGTATTTCCTTGTCATTGCATTTGGTTAACTCGGGTATATATTTACGAATAAATCTACCTTGAGCATCAAAGCGCTCACTTTGGGTAACTGGGTTAAAAATTCTAAACCAAGGTTGTGCATCGCACCCGGTACTAGCTGCCCACTGCCAGCCGCCATTGTTGGCACTTAGGTCAAAGTCAATCAGCTTGTCTGCAAAATATCGTTCACCCCAGCGCCAGTCAATTAGCAAATCCTTTACTAAAAAGCTCGCTACTACCATGCGTAAACGGTTATGCATAAACCCTGTGGTATTAAGTTGCCGCATCGCTGCATCCACCAATGGATAGCCCGTTTTTCCATCACACCAGGCTTCGAATAGCGCTGTATCGTTCGGGAATGGCAGTTCATCGTATTCTGCCTTAAAGGCTTTTCCTGTGGCGACATTTGGGTTGTGATGCAGGATTTGAAAGTAAAAGTCGCGCCAGATCAACTCGTTGAGCCAGCTTTGGCTGCCAATACTGGCTGCATGCATGGCTTCACGTGCTAAGTGGCGGATAGATACAGTACCGAAGCGCAGATGCACCGACAGGTAAGAGACCCCTTTAATTGCAGGGAAATCGCGCGCCTCTTTGTAGCGACTCATACGCTGCTTAAAATCGTCAAATAGTGCTAGTCCACCCTGCATGCCGGTGGGAAGGCGCATATTAGGCAAGTTGGTATGCAGAAAACCCATACTTTCCAAGCTTGGTAATGGGTTAGGTGCTGGCCGGGCTAAGTGTTGTGTATAACTATCAACTGGGTAAGGTTTTAGATAGAAGTCATTTACAGTTTTAAGCCACATATTTTTGTATGGCGTAAACACCCCATAAGGCTTGCCAGCCAAGTTCAATACTTCATTTTTCTCAAAGACGACTTGGTCTTTGTAATGATGAAATGCAATATTGTCTTTTTGTACTTCGTTCGCTACACGTAGGTCGCGGTCAATAGTGCCGGGCTCGTAATCGTGGTTGGTAAATACCGCTTCAACTTTTAGCGTGCGTGCTAATTTTGGGATTTCGTCCTGTGCTTTGCCATGTAAGACGATGAGGTCGCCGCCTTTTGCTAGCAGTGCAGCTTTTAACTCGTTGATACTTTCCCAGATGAATTCAACACGGCGATCTGCCTTGTCTTGCAACTGGTCGAGAATGTCAGTATCAAATACAAAAGTACAATAGACCTGATCTGATGTTTG
>JBDSHU010000131.1:0-5558 GCA_039918335.1 Methylotenera sp.
GCATGGCGGGCCCGGTAGCGGCTGCAATCCAACACAGCGAAGATTTTTTGATCCTGCTTATTATCGTATTGTTCTATTCGATCAACGCGGATGTGGCCGCAGTGTGCCACGGGGTGCAACAGCGCAAAATACAACGACTGATTTAGTTTCTGATATTAACGCTATCCGTAAAGCTTTAGATATAGAGGAATGGTTAGTATTCGGCGGGTCTTGGGGCAGTACTTTGGCACTCAGTTATGCCTTAGCTTTTCCGCAGCATGTTACAGGGCTAATCCTGCGCGGCATATTTTTAAGCCGTCCTTCGGAGCTCAACTGGTTTTTGGGCGATGTTGCGCATTTTTATCCAGAGGTATGGCATGCACTGACCTCTTATATACCGGCAGATGAACGATATGATGTATTAAATGCATATAGCCAGCGTATATTTAACGAGGATAGCGCCGTTAACATTCCTGCATCAGAACAATGGAATGCTTTTGAAAATGCGATCATGCGTTTAGTGCCTAGCGAACCTAAGGAAACTGACAGTAAAGAATCCAAATCTAGCGAGGCTATTACTGAGCAAGCGTCTATTGAAGTCGCAAGGGCTCGTGTACAGATACATTATATACAGCACCGTTGCTTTATTGATGGAGAAGCTATGTTAAAAGACTGCAGCAAACTTGGACATATTCCGACGATTATCGTACAAGGTCGTTATGATATGGTGTGCCCGCCTAAAAGCGCTTGGGAGCTTAGCCGCGTAATGCCTCATGCGGAATTTCATATCATTCAGGATGCAGGACATTCAGCAATGGAATTGGGCGTCACCTCCGCGTTGATTGCTGCCACTGAACAATTCAAGCATCGCTGAATAATGGCTTATTCAATTTAAATATCGCCACACTATATAGACATGGATAAAATACCTGATACTGCTAAGCAGCACTCAAAGTTCCAAATGAGCCTGCAAAATGCGATTAACTCTCCGCGCAATGTTTATGCGCGGCAGCGCTACAATACGCCGCTATTTGTGCTGCATGAAACTTTAAGCGCATTTGGACGGCATAACACGCTGGGGTTATCTGCATCGCTTTCTTTCTATGCCATGTTCGCGCTCATTCCGCTTGTGTTGCTGATGTTCTTTTTGCTCAGTCATTTAGTATTAACTTCAGACTATGCAATAGTAAAACTCGCCATCATCACTGGTAATCTAGTACCAAAATTAAGTAGCACGATTATGGTAGAAGTGTATAACGCTGCACAGAAAAAGGCGGCTTGGGGTGCCCTAGGTCTATTTGTGTTGCTGTGGGCGGTTACGCCATTAGCGGGGGCAATGCGCTCCACCTTTTATAATATTGCCGCCTTGGTCGAGGCACCTTCATTTATAAAACGCAAAATAAAAGACATGATTGCGGTACTGGGTATGCTGTTACTGTTCTTCTTATTTACGTTTGCCGGCTTGGCATTAGATAAAGTAATGGCATTCATAGGTACTGATACTCAATACTTACAATATGACGTGATCAATACATTCACCTCTCTGGTATTAACCACCATATTGATTGCGATATTTTATTTTGTATTTTTCCCAGTTAAGCTTTATCTCAAACATATATTGATAGGGGCATTGTTTACAGCAATCCTTTGGCTAATGATGCGCCCTGCATTCAGCTTGTTTTTAACTGTCAATGAATCTTACGGCTCTGTATTTGGTGGCATGAAAAATCTTTTCATCTCGATTACTTGGCTATATTTTAATTTTGCAGTTTTTCTATTAGGTACCGAGCTCATTGCCACTTTGCGCAAAAAAGACGTACTGCTGTTAAAAGGTTTATTTAGCGATCATCCGCCACAGCAATCTAAACTCGAATCCAATTACATGCAAAAGTTGATGCAACGCTATGGAAAAACCTTTCAGCTCGGCGACCATATATTTGACCAAGGCGACTCAGCACGTAATTTATATTACATGCTGGATGGTCAAGTGCAGCTTGTACAACATGGCAAAGTGATTCGTACTATTGAGGCTGGCGATTATTTTGGCGAATTGGCGTTACTCTCCAACATGCCCGCGATTGCAGATGCGGTCGTAACCTCTGATAAAGCTGATGTAGTGCTTATCTACCCGGATAATATTGAAACACTATTATTAGATGAACCAAAAGTTGCAATGAAATTTTTACGTCAAATGGCAACCCGATTACAAATGCACAGTGAATAATTTTGTACCAGTTCTATTAGAACAACTTTTTAATTCATACGGAATGTCGACAAACATCCATTAATATATATTGAGTAGCAAAAAATCCTGTAACAAAAAATTTATGGCAAAACAACCTCACTTAACCACTAGTCAGCCCAGCCAGCAAGAAATGCAAGCGGTACTTCACTGGCTTAACTCGGGGAAACTGGCTGAAGCCGAAGCCGGTGCAAAAAAACTATTAACACGTTACCCTGATACATTTATCTTGCATCAGATAGCGGCCATTGCACAAGATGGCTTGTTCAAGTTTACAGATGCAATTGCGAGCTATAACAAAACTATCGCTTTGCAACCTAATACGCCAGATTTGTACTTTAATCTGGGTATCGTGCTGACTAATGTGGGTAGACTTGATGATGCTGTGACTAACTACTGTAAAGCCATTACATTACAGCCGCAATTTTTTGAAGCGCATGGGAATTTAGGTACTGTATTGCAAAAGCAGGGCAAGCTTGAAGAAGCGATTGCCAGTTACAAACATGGCTTAAGTATTAATCCACAAGATGCGCGAGGTCACTTTAACCTAGGTACGGCTTTACGCGATAATGGCAACCTTGAGGCTGCGGCCAGCAGCTATCAACAAGCGATCTTGCTATTTCCTAATTACACGGATGCGCATAATAATTTAGGCGAAACCTTACGAGATCAAGGGAATATGGAGGCCGCAGTGAAGTGCTACCAACATGCATTAGCACTCAACCCCCAGCACCCGCATGCCAATTACAATATGGCCGAGTTTTTGTATCTGGCAAAACGATTTGATGAAGCCATTTCATTTTTTGAAACTTCGCAATTAGACGATTGGCAGGCACGTAGCCTCTATTGTTTATACAAAGCAGAACACTTTAATGCGTTTAAAGCCAAGTTAGATACCTTGGTTGCTACAACTCGGCATACCTCGCCATTTATCGCCACGCTAGCCACGCATTACGCCATCAATTTTGGCGTAGAGAATCCTTACAACTATTGCAAAAATGGCTTTGATTATGTCTATCAGCAAAGTATTCCAATACTTGCTGAGCCTGATAGCGCTTTACTTAAAGACTTACTCCGTGACATTAACAACACTGAAATTGCTGAGCGTAAACAAGGGATGCTGCACTTTGGTACACAATCAGCAGGCAACTTATTCAAACGACCAGAAGCTTCATTTAGAGCCTTATCCGAGCTTATCAAACAAGAATTTATTCACTATAAAAATCGTTACGCAGGGGCGGATTGTGAGCTCATTAAGTCATTTCCCAGTACATTAGAATTTACCAGCTCTTGGTATGTAAAAATGCGTCAAGGTGGGCATCTAGACCCGCATATTCATGAAATTGGCTGGATTAGCGGCGCAGTTTACTTGGCCATGCCCAAGAATACACAACATCCTGATGAAGGTTGTTTTGAATATGGCACCCATGGGGATAATTACCCGCAAAAACACAGTAACTTTCCCGCAGAATCAGTTGTGCCTAATGTGGGAGATATTGTGCTATTCCCTTCGTCACTGTTTCATAGAACCGGACCGTTCAACTCAAATGAAGAGCGTATTTGTATCGCATTTGATCTAAAACCCCTCACCCAAACGAGGTCGGAAAATAGTTATTAATTTTTAATACAAATGTGTCAAAATTATTCACTTAGTTGACGAAATTTGGATTCTTTAATTAATCACAAATATAGCAACTAAAAATAAAATCATAATATTTATATATAAAATTATATTAACCATATGATTTTTATAGTGAATATAATTAACTTCACATTTACTTTTCTTTCGTGCCATGCTTTCATTAGCTTGGCTTAAATATTGCTATATATTAAATAGTAAGTGAGTAATTGGCTTATATCAGGTAAATAATAATGACAAATATACAATTATTTGGGGATTGCACAGTATTAATTGTTGATGACCAATCAACAAGTAGAACCATACTGTCGCATGTAGTAAAAAGTATTAACCATAAAACTAGCGTCGTTGAAAAAATCAATCCGGAAGAGGCCTTGGAATGGGCTGCGGAGAATACAGCAGATTTAGTGCTTGTAGATTATGTGATGCCAGAAATGAATGGGGTTGAATTTGTGCGTTTATTAAAAACATTACCCGCATATAAATTTGTTCCAGTGATTATGATCACGATTAAAAAAGATGCTGCAACCCGTTATGCCGCATTAGATGCAGGCATAACCGATTTTTTAAGTAAACCGATAGATGTGTATGAGTGCACGGCACGCAGTAAAAATTTACTCACCATGCGTCAGCAGCACATTGCACTGCAAACAAAAAGTAATTTGCTAGAAGGCTTGGTAAAGACCGCTACAGTAGAAATTAGAGCAAGAGAAAAAGAAACTTTAATGCGACTTGCTAGGGCTGGTGAACACAAGGATTACGACACGGCGAAGCACTTGCAACGGATGTCACTTTACAGCAGGGCTATTGCAGAAGCGATTGGTTTTAATGAAGAGGAAGCGGAGATCATTGAACTTGCATCCCCTTTGCACGATATTGGAAAAATTGGAATTCCTGACAGCATTTTACTTAAAAAAGGTCCTTTGGATGCTGAAGAATTAAAAATAATGCGTACACACCCACTCATTGGATATGAAATTTTACAAGATAGCCCCTCTAAATATTTGCAGAAAGGCGGGGAAGTTGCATTAGCGCATCACGAACGCTTCGACGGTAATGGCTACCCATATGGACTGAAAGGACATGAAATTCCACTTTCAGCTCGTATTGTCGCAGTCGCAGATGTTTTTGACGCACTGACTAGTGTACGCACTTATAAAGAGGCATGGAGTATAGATAAAGCGCTGGAATACATAAGTAATGAAAGCGGTAAACATTTTGACCCTGAATTAGTAACTGTCATGTTATCAATCCGTAGTCTCATTGAAAAAATTTATGAGGAACACTCAGCAGTAGTGAATTAGGATAATGAAAATCAGCGATATTCGTAGTGCAGCAAAATTTAGACAAACGGCTTTACTAATCGATGATCAGCCAACCGTATTAGATATTCATGCTGCAATCTTGAAGTCACTCAAAATGAATCTGAAAATTGTGAAGATGACTGACCCAATTGAGGCTCTAGACTGGATGCAAAATAAGCAGGTAGACTTGATTATTACTGATTTTCGTATGCATCACATGAACGGAATGGAATTTGTGCTGGCTATTAAAAAAGCATGCAATATTTTGCTAGGCTCTATCGTTGTAGTAACTGTATTAAAAGATAAGACCATACATCAAGAACTAATCGCTGCCGGAGCAGCGGCATGTCTAACTAAACCTGCTCAAACACTAGAATTGGCAACAGTTGCTAAG
>JBDSHU010000132.1:0-4773 GCA_039918335.1 Methylotenera sp.
ACCTTTTTGAAATAGCGGAGTTTCAGGTGAGTTGTAATATTTAGGTGTATCTTCCGGATTAATCACGCGGCCGCCAAAGCCAATCACCTGACCTTTTTGATCATGAATGGGAAACATGATGCGGTCACGAAATCTATCATAACGACGGCCTTGCTCGTTCTCAACCACCAAGCCAGCAACGTTTAACGCTTCATTTTCATAATGTGGAAATACGCTTTGCAGGTTTTGCCAGCCTGCCGGCGCATAACCGACCTGAAATTTAGCCGCGACTTGCCCACTTAAACCACGGCTTTTTAAGTAATCAATTGCACGTTGCGACTTTTTTAGTTCCGCTTTGTAATATTGCGCCGCCTGCTGTAAAGCTTCCTGCAAACCCACGACCACTTTGGCAGCCGGCCTATCTGCATCTCGCGTCTCTTGCGGGACGATCATACCGACCATACGTGCAAGTTCGGTTATGGCTTCAACAAAACTTAAGCCTTGATACTCCATTAAAAAACCAATGGCCGTGCCATGCGCACCGCAACCAAAGCAATGGTAAAACTGCTTGGTTGGACTTACGGTAAAGCTCGGGGATTTTTCATTATGGAATGGGCAACAAGCAGAGTAATTAGCACCCGCTTTTTTGAGCGGTACGCTTTTGTCCACTACATCAACCACATCAACGCGATTGAGTAACTCTTGAATGAAGCTTTCTGGAATCAAAATTTATTTACTCAACCCTAATTTGTCAGTTTAATGGCCCAATTTTTAAACTTAAAGAATCATATTCACAAATCATGAGTAATGATTTTAGCCTAATTTACAAAACAAAAAAGGAGCTATTCGCTCCTTTAATATTTACTGCATATTTTTTACTTAACTAGTTAACCTACCAAGCTTAACCCAACCGAGTTTTAATCAAACCTGATATTTTTCCCATATCAGCCCGACCAACCACTAATGGCTTGATGGCAGCCATTACTTTACTCATGTCTTTAATGCCAGAAGCACCTGTTTCAGTAACCACTTTCTCTAAAATAGCGTTGATCTCATCATCTGAAAATTGTTGTGGCAAATAAGTTTGCAGCACACTTACTTCAAATTTTTCAACATCGGCTAAATCTTGACGGTTAGCAGATTCATACGCGGCGATAGAATCACGACGTTGTTTGAGCATTTTTTCAATCGCTGCAATTACATCACTGTCACTTAACTCAATTCGCTCATCTACTTCGCGCTGCTTGATAGCCGCTTGCAATAATCGAATCGCACCTAAACGCGCGCTATCTTTAGCGCGCATTGCGGTCTTCATGTCCTCAGATATCTGAGCTTTTAATGACATGAAAAGCGCTTAGTAAAGTTTAGCTGGTAATGTTTGATTGCGTAAGCGACGGAATTGACGCTTTACAGCTGCAGCAGCTTTACGTTTACGTTCCCAAGTTGGCTTCTCGTAAAACTCGCGTGCGCGAAGGTCGTTTAACAAACCAGTTTTTTCAATTAAGCGTTTAAAACGGCGAAGAGCAACGTCAAACGGCTCATTTTCTTTTACACGTACACTAGACATTCGTTCTCTCTTATCGGCAACAATTTATATTAGTTATGCTCAAGCTTCCAAAAACACCTCGACCAAATCAAGCCATAGGTTTAGAAACTGAGAAAAGCCTACTATTTTAATCGTATAATTGTTTTTATTCAATTACTTTATGCATTTGTGTCCCAAATGCGCAATAATTCAGTTTTTCTAATCAATTAAGTACGAATGAACAGGCAAACTGAATAATGTTAATTCTAGGCGTTGAATCATCCTGCGACGAAACGGGACTTGCATTATACGATACGGAACAGGGTTTGCTGGCGCATGCCTTACATTCACAAGTGGATATGCATGCGGAATATGGCGGTGTAGTGCCGGAACTTGCGTCGCGCGACCACATTAGGCGCGTGTTGCCGTTGACTGAACTAGTGCTTAAAGACGCCAAAAAAACGCTGCAAGATATTGATGCGATTGCTTACACACAAGGTCCAGGCTTATCTGGTGCGTTGTTAGTGGGTACTAGCTTCGCTGAGTCACTTGCGTTTAGCTTACAAATTCCAACAATCAATGTGCATCATCTTGAAGGTCATTTGTTGGCACCTCTGCTAGAGGATAATCCACCCGCTTTCCCGTTTGTGGCGCTGTTAGTTTCTGGTGGGCACAGCCAATTGATGCGGGTAGATGGTATTGGTGAGTATGAGTTACTGGGTGATACGCTAGATGATGCTGCAGGTGAAGCGTTTGATAAAATGGCTAAATTACTAGGTTTAGGCTATCCAGGTGGACCTGCGTTAGCAAAATTAGCGACAACTGGCAAAGCGCGTTTTAAGTTACCCCGCCCGTTACTTAATAGCGGTGATTTAAATTTTAGTTTTAGCGGTTTGAAAACTGCAGTATTAACACTTGCTAATCAGCATCAGCCATTAGATGAAAGCACTAAAGCCGATATTGCGTGGGAATTTCAAGAGGCAGTGACTGAAGTATTGACTATCAAATGTATGAGCGCCTTACGTGAAACGGGTTTAGATAACCTGATCGTTTCAGGCGGCGTAGGTGCAAACTCTAAACTACGCGAAAAATTAAACGCGGCGACCAAACGCAAATTATGCAAAGTGAGCTACCCACGTTTAGAGTTTTGCACTGACAACGGCGCAATGATTGCGTTTGCAGGCGCCATGAGACTGAAAGCTGCTCAAGGTACTGGTAACAAAATTTATGGTTTTAGCGTAAAACCAAGATGGGATTTAGCTGAGTTGCAAAAACCCTAAATTAGCAGTTAATTCAAAGTTATTTCTTACCAAAACCCGACTCAGTTCCAGCCAGTAATTTTTGAATGTTAGTTTTGTGTCGCCATATCAAAAATACCGACATAATTAAAACCGTGATGATGTAGTCTTTGTAGGCTGACAATAAAAACCATGCGTAAAAAGGTGCTAAGGCGGCAGCCACAATCGCGCCTAATGATGAATAACGCGATATTGCAAACACCACAACCCATGTTAGCAAGGCTGCCAAACCGAGCCAAGGGGATATTGCCAGCATCACGCCAAGCGCAGTTGCTACGCCTTTTCCACCTTTAAACTTATAAAAAATGGGGTATAAATGGCCCATAAATACTGCAACACCAACGGTAGCCACTACCCACATGAGCATGTCTGACTGCAAAGCCAGCCAAACTGGAATCCACCCTTTTAACGCATCGCCAAGTAAGGTGAGCGCAGCAGCCATTTTTTTACCACTACGCAAAACATTAGTCGCGCCTGGGTTACCAGAACCGACTGTGCGTGGGTCAGGTAAACCGAATGCTTTGCTGACCAATATGCCAAAAGAAATCGAGCCTAATAAATAAGCGGCAACAATCCAGATAATGGGCACAAGTGTCACAGTGGTAAAGCTAATATCATCAGTCATATATTATGTTGTAATTCCGAGTTCCGTCATTCCCGCGAAGGCGGGAATCCATTTGCAATATCACAATAGTCAATTGTGGTTTAATATTCAAGATACTACTGGATTCCCGCCTTCGCGGGAATGACGATGTGATAATAAGGCAATATGGACACCATCTTTTTAAGTGAAGTCAAAGTACAAACCAAACTCGGCGTACCCGCATGGGAACGCATGGTTGTGCAAACCATCATACTTGATATTGAAATTGGTTACGACTTAAGTAAAGCCTGTAAAAGTGATGCGATTGCCGACACTATTGATTATGGCGCAATTACTAGACGGATACGTGAGACTTTAAGTGAAAATAGCTTTCAATTGGTAGAAGCCTTGGCCGAGCATGTTTGCCAGTTAATTTTGAGTGAATTTGGCGCCCTAAGTGTGAAGATTAAAGTAGCTAAACCTTCAATATTGCCAGGGTTAAAAGCTTTGGGGGTGATGATAGAAAGGTCTGCAAAATGATTACCGTCTACAATGCATTGAATAGTATTGAAGGTTACCTCATTAAAAACTTGTTAGAACAACAGGAAATTCCTGCCTATGTGTTAGGTGAACATTTGCAAAGCGGTGTTGGCGAAATTCCTGCTATTGGTTTAATAAGAGTCAGCGTCAGTGATACAAACTATAAACGAGCCAAAGAAATCGTCGATGAGTGGGATGCCAGTATCGTTATAGAGGATTTGGGTACTGATTATAATTACGTTCCAATTTAACCTCGCGGGTGATGCACGCTGTGTAACCGCTTTAACCGTTCTCTCGCCACATGCGTATAAATCTGTGTGGTAGAAATATCAGAATGGCCCAACAACATCTGCACGACGCGTAAATCTGCGCCGTGATTCAATAGATGTGTGGCAAAGGCATGGCGCAATACATGTGGCGACATATGCTTAGTAATGCCAGCCAATAGTGAATAGCGTTTGATTAAGTACCAGAAAGCCTGACGCGTCATGGCTTCACCGCGGCTTGTGACAAACAGCGCATCACATAGTCGTTTTTGTAATATTGCTGACCTAGCTTCACTTAAGTAACGCGCAATCCAATCTACTGCATCTTCTCCCATTGGCACTAAGCGCGTTTTGCTGCCTTTGCCTGTAACGCGCACCACGCCATCAGTCACACTGACCTCTGTGACTTTAATACCGACCAACTCTGAAACACGTAAGCCACAAGCATATAAAAGCTCTAGCATCGCGCGGTCTCGTTTACCCGCAGGTTCTTCTACATTCGGTGCATTAAGCAGTGCAACCACTTCGTCTTCATTCAGGCTTTTTGGCAAACTACGCGGCAACTTAGGCGACTCTATTTGC
>JBDSHU010000133.1:0-3686 GCA_039918335.1 Methylotenera sp.
GCACCTAAAGTCTTTTTATCTATTTCTGAAAAGTTATGGTTCGCAGCAGCTATATTTTCAGGAGGAATCATTGCGCCTGTACTTTTGATGGCCGGCTTGTCTTCCATGTCAGCGTCTGGAGCCTCTTTGCTGCTCAATATGGAAAGCGTTTTTACGGCGCTTCTCGCTTGGATTGTCTTTAAGGAAAACGTAGATAGGCGTATCGCACTAGGAATGATCTTGATTGTCATTGGTGCGGTTGTGTTAACCGATATCGACACTTTAAAAATTGAAAGTATCTGGCCTAGTCTGGCAATAATGGGCGCTTGTCTTTGCTGGGGAATTGATAACAATCTGACACGTAAGGTATCGTTAAAGGATGCAGCATGGATTGCGTCAGTTAAAGGCTTAATCGCAGGATCGGTTAATCTTATACTGGCTTTTGTTATGGGAAGTTTATTACCATCCTTACCAACCATGGCAGGAGCGATTACATTAGGGTTCTTTGCATATGGGGTGAGTCTGACTCTATTTGTTCTGGGGCTACGAAATCTTGGAACTGCTAGAACAGGTGCGTATTTCTCAGTTGCGCCTTTTATTGGGTCACTTATCGCCATCGGTATGGGAGAACCTATCACCTTGTCTTTGATAAGCGCTGGATTACTAATGGCTGTTGGCCTATGGCTACATCTCTCTGAACATCATCATCACCGGCATATTCATACTGAAACGGAGCACGATCATGAACATAGTCATGATGAGCACCATCAGCACTCCCATGACAATCTATCAGCAGCGACTACAACTAATAGCCATCAACATGCCCATGCTATTCAGGCACATGAGCATGTGCACTTTCCTGATGCGCATCATCAACACAAACATTAATCATTCCACGCTAAACTTCAGGCAAAATACGTAGGAAAATTTGAAAAGCCACTATGTTTAATCCATTGTTTTGGTGGATGACATTGAGGCTTCAGATGACCCGATATTACTTGCACGGCCAGCGGCTTATGCCGTGAGTTACGGTCGACGTTTAGCTAATTAAAAGTTCATTTACATAGTTTAAAATAAGTTTAAATAAATTAGCCTCTCCTAATTCAATAGCGCTTGATTTTGGTCGCTAAAAAGTCATGATTGCTCGCTATAATAACGTTAACCCTTAGTCCTATTTTTAAAGTGAAACTATGCAAACTTTAACCACGCCCATTCGTATCATTCAGACTAAAGCTTTTAACGATCAAAAGCCTGGAACGTCAGGCTTGCGTAAAAAAGTAAAAGTATTTCAGCAGCCGCATTATCTAGAAAACTTTGTTCAAAGTATTTTTGATACGTTGCCGGAAGATGGCGCAATGCCGGTAGGCGCTACGCTTACTGTAGGAGGTGATGGCCGTTACCATAACCGCGAGGCCATACAAACAATCATTCAAATGGCGGCTGCCAATGGTTTTGCCCGTGTTCTAGTGGGGCAGGCGGGTATTCTTTCTACCCCTGCCGCTTCACATGTGATTCGGAAATATCAAACGTTTGGCGGCATGATACTGTCTGCCAGCCATAACCAAGGGGGCGTTAATGGCGACTTTGGTCTTAAGTACAATATAAGTAACGGTGGCCCTGCGCCTGAAAAAATCACTGATAATATCTTTGCACTAAGTAAAGTCATCACGCAGTACAAAATTGCAGATTTACCTGTAATCGATATTGATACACTCGGTGAAACGATTTTTGATGGCATCGGAAAAAATACGCGCTTTACTGTTCAAGTCATTAACGCAGTAGATGATTATGCCGATTTAATGCAAAGCTTATTTGATTTTCCGGCGATTAAGCAATTGTTAGCCACCAATTTCAAAATGAAATTTGATGCGATGCACGCGGTGACTGGTCCGTATGGACAAGAGATTTTTGTCAATCGGCTTGGGGCATCAGCGACAAGCTTGATGAATTGTGTACCATCAGAAGATTTTGGCGGCGGTCACCCTGACCCTAATTTAACTTACGCTGAAGACTTGGTTAAAATTATGTTTGCAGGTGAAAACGCACTGGATTTTGGTGCTGCATCAGACGGTGATGGTGACCGCAACATGATACTGGGTAAAAACTTCTTTGTTACACCTTCGGATAGTTTGGCGGTGCTGGCGGCGAACGCAACTTTAATACCTGCTTATGCAAATGGTATAGCAGGGGTGGCACGCTCCATGCCTACCAGCGGTGCAGTTGACCGTGTAGCTGAAAAATTGAATATCCCTTGTTTTGAAACGCCGACAGGCTGGAAGTTTTTTGGCAATTTGATGGATGCGGGAAAGGTGACGTTGTGCGGTGAAGAGAGCTTTGGCACTAGCTCTAGCCATGTCCGTGAAAAAGATGGTTTGTGGGCGGTATTATTTTGGCTGAATATTCTTGCACAAAAAAATACCGCTCATGGAGCAACTTCAGTAGAACAGATATTAAAGTTACATTGGTTAGAATATGGTCGTAATGTGTATTCTCGGCACGATTATGAGGCAATCCCAACGGATGCTGCCAATGATGTGATGCAACATATTAAAGCCCAGTTTACTAGTTTGCTAGGCCAGACTTTTGCTAAAGAAACCGCTAAAAGTTATACGGTTAAAACTTGTGATGATTTTAGTTATCACGATTCTATTGATGGCTCTATCAGCAACAATCAAGGTGTGCGTGTTTTGTTTGAAGATGGTTCGCGAATTGTCTTCAGGCTTTCTGGCACAGGTACTGAAGGTGCCACTTTGCGCATTTATTTAGAGGCATTTGAACCGGATAGCGCACGGCATGGCTTAGATGCCCAAATTGCCTTAGCAGAAATGATACAAATCGCGCTGCAAATATCGCAGTTAAGAGAAAAAACAGGAAGGGATAAACCCACTGTGATTACTTAATCATATAAAAGCATTATAAAAATAAAAGCCAGCGTTAAGCTGGCTTTTTCGAGTGCAATTACGTGAGCTATTAAATTTTATTGGCCAGCTACGTGTTTCGCTACCCATTCCTGTGCGCTGAGCTCGCTGTCACCAGAGGTATCCATATGGGTAAAGATCGCTTTATGACCTGCTAAAAACTCCTCTTTGGATACTTTGTGGTCGCCATCTTTATCCATTAAGCCCATCATTTTCTTTGAACGTAATTCACGGCTATAGCCTCCTGTTGCCAAATCAAGTTTTGATTTGTTGGTAGGGCCAGTCCATTCTTTTGTATCTACTGAACCATCTCCATCTTTGTCCAATGCGGTAAAAATACTGTCGTAAGAAGCGTCAGCTTCAGCGGTTGTCACCATATGGTTGCCATCGGCATCCAGCATCTTCATCATTTCCATTTTTTGTAACTGAGTTGCGTAACCGCCTGTGCTTAACATGGGTTCAGCCGAAAAAGCTGGGGAAGAAAATACTGCTGTTGATAATAATGTTGCAACTACTAGTGCTGTACTTTTTAATTGAAATTTCATGATAAACCTCCAGAAAATATTATGAATGTAAATAAACTATCACCTGCAAACCTTAGTCAGGGGCGCAGTGGATTACTTACATTTATTTTTTTGGAGTTTTTAATGAATTGCCAATTAAAAATTGACGGTTAGGTGCTCGGTACTAAATTAATCATCTATCTGTTTAATCGTCATTTGACCTTTATAAAGCCTGACATCCATTTAGCATTATGCTCAGATTGATGCCAATCTTGCATCTTTTGAG
>JBDSHU010000134.1:0-5236 GCA_039918335.1 Methylotenera sp.
CAACCTGGTTCAACGGTTAAGGTCATTCCAGGTTTTAACATACGCCAATTCTGTGCATTATCTTTTTGTTTATTGAGGATTTTACTGCCATATTGATACTCCCCCGCATCATGCACATCCAAACCCAGCCAATGGCCGGTGCGATGCATATAAAATTGGCGGAACGCCCCAGTTTCAAATACCGCCTCTTTACTGCCTTTGCACAGCTTCAAGTCAATAAAGCCTTGAATCAACACGTCTAACGCTGCTTCATGTGGCGCATTCCAGTGGTTTTTAGTATTAACTTGTTCAATAGCGGCATATTGCGCAGCGAGCACGAGCTCATACACATCCTTTTGTGCTGCTGTAAAAATGCCATTTACAGGAAAAGTACGGGTAATGTCAGAGGCATAGCCATCTAACTCACAACCCGCATCAATTAACAGCAAATCACCATCATTTAACTTGGCATTGTTAGCGTTGTAATGCAAAGTACAAGCATTAGCGCCGCCCGCAACGATGCTGGTATAGGCAGGCGCCTGCGCGCCTTTACGATAAAACTCATGCAAGAACTCTGCTTCCACCTCATATTCCATCATATTTGGTTTTGCAAACTGCATCGCTCTGTTATGTGCTGCCGCAGCGATGTTGGCAGAATGGCGCATAATGGCTTGCTCGAAGGGTGATTTATACAACCGCATTTCATCAATAAACTTACGACTGTCCGCAATATCATCTGGCACACTTACGCCGCTTCTGGCTTGAGCACGCAAAGTATTTAACCAACTGGTAACGCGCGCATCCCAACTTGCACTTTCGCCCAAACTAAAAAATAATTTAGGTTGATTGGCCAGTAGCTTCAATACGACATGGTCTAGCTCATTAATTGAGTAAGCTTCATCAAACCCAAATGTTTCACAAGCAGCATCGGCACCATATCGAAAGCCATCCCAGATTTCGCGCTCCATATCTTTATCGCGACAAAATAATATGCTTTTTGGATGCTCGCCTGCCACTAGCACCAATACTGATTCAGGTTCTTTAAAACCCGTTAAATAATAAAAGTAACTATCAAAGCGGTACGGGTAATGGCTATCGCGATTACGGACTAACTCAGGTGCAGTAGGTATAATAACTAGACCCTCACCCATCGTTTGCATGAGCTTGAGACGGCGATTTTGGAATTCAGTTACATCAAATTTATTGATAGAAATTGTCATTCATTTTCTTTTATACTTAAATTTAGTGAGTCACTCAACTGGCTATCTAATGCCTGCAACCGCTCTGGCGTACCGATATCATGCCATTCACCTTGATAATGTTCACCTGATACCTGTTGCGTTAACATCACTTCACGCAATATTGGTGCAAGTTTAGCAGGCTGACCTTTTTCAATATGCGCAAACAGGCAAGCCTGATAAATACCTATGCCAGAAAACGTTAATTTATGTGGCCCATCACTGCTGACCAAATTCTTATCCAGCGAAAAATCTCCAGCCGCATGCTGTTTAGGATTATCAACAAGCACTAAATGCGCTAATTGATTAGCCTTTAACATGCTCATGGCTTGGGATTTACATTGAGAAAAATCAAAGTCCGTATAGGTATCGCCATTCACCACTAAAAATGGTGTGTTTTCATTGCCATCTTCCGTCAATAAGCCCAATGCATTCGCAATACCGCCAGCAGTCTCTAAGGCAATTTTTTCAGGTGAATACCTAATGGACACATCCCATTGTTGACCGTTCCCCAAATAGCGTTCAATCTGTTCGCCTAAATGCGCATGGTTAATGACAATCTCTTTAAAACCAGCTTTGGCTAGTAGTTCTATGTGCCAAACAATAAGTGGCTTACCACCCACGGGTAACAATGGTTTCGGCGTATGGTCAGTGAGTGGTCGCATGCGTTCGCCACGTCCTGCTGCCAGAATCATCGCTTTCATTGATGCATGCTCATCAAAACGTATAACCTACTTGCTGTTTTTTATTTTCCAGCACGTCTAGCAATCGCAGCATGGATTTTAATTCAATGTAGCGCTCGCACACTTTGCGCAAATAGTGCATCACTAACGGCATATCCTTTAAATAACCATCTTTACCATCACGATGATAAAGTCTGGCAAAAATACCTAGAATTTTAATATGCCGTTGCGCACCCATGTATTCAAAATCTCGGTAAAACTCTGAAAAATCCGTAGGCACCGGCAAGCCGGCTTTGCGGGCATCTTGCCAATAACGCACTAACCAATCAATGATCTGCTCTTCGTCCCATTCAATATATGCATCCTTAAGCAATGAAACTAAATCATAGGTAATCGCACCATATACAGCATCTTGAAAATCCAATACGCCCGGATTATTTTCACCCGTCATCATCAAATTGCGCGAATGATAATCGCGGTGCACATATACCTGACCTTGAGCCAGTATATTCTGGTTCAACAGCTCAAAGGTTTTATGTAAAACAGCTTGCTGCTTATCATCTAAGCTTACGTCTAAATGCTTAGTAATGTACCAATCTGGGAACAATTGCATTTCACGGTTAAGTAAAGCCGCATCATAACTAGGCAGTACGCCTTGTTTGCTGGCTAACTGCAGTTTAATCAACGCTTTATTAGCATCTTGATACAAGCTTGCTGCGCTATCATTATTCAACTGGCTTAAATAGGTCACATCGCCTAAATCACTGAGCAATAAAAAGCCATGGACTAAATCCTGCGCAATGACTTTGGGTACATTTAAACCAGCCTCTAAAAATAGCTTAGCGACTTTAACAAACGGCGCACAGTCTTCTTGTGGTGGGGGAGCATCCATGGCAATTAAGGTACTATGACCTAAATATTGATTCGCTAAATGTACTCTGAAATAACGCCGGAAGCTGGCATCAGCCGAAGCTGTCGTTAAGTTAAATCCACCCTCTGGCAATACAGTTACCAGCCAGTTTTCTAGTTGTTGTTGTCTATTATCCACTACGATGTATCCAATATATTTGAAAGGCTTTCACGTTCTAGTTGTGCATAGCTGATTGGGTTTAAATCTACTTTTTTCATGAAAAATACAGGTTTAACTGTATATTTTTTAGAGGTGTAGTACGATTTATTGATTGCCAAAAAGTGCAATTTATGAGATTTTATCATTGATAAAATAAAATAGTATTCTCTAATATACCCGTGCCTTCTAATCCATCATTCATCTCTAACGCAACCTCAGTGAAAAACCAATGCTGAACAGTCGGGTTCTAAGCGGCTTTACAGCGCTATTATTGGCATGCAGCTTGCCAGTCCAAGCTGCGGACGAAAATATTGAAACTGAAACTGTGCCACCTAGCGAGACTTCTGCAGAAGCTCCTTTGAGTACGCCTGTTGATAACGCCAGTGAGGGAGTAACTGACGGGATAATTATTGATGGCGATAAACTTGAACTGCATTTGGATCGGAAAATGCGCGCCATCGGCAACGCCTCTATTACCCGGGATAAGCAAACTATTCAGGGCGATGTGATTGACTATGATGTTCAAAATGATGAATTGCACGTCACAGGTAATGCAAGTATTAACGTAGGAAATGCTAGCTTAACCGGGCCTGAACTAAGCATGCGTTTGTCTGAAAGCATCGGTGAAATGCACGACGCTTCCATCAGCCTAAAAAAACCAGCAACGTCGCAACCTATAAGTAGCTCAGAAACCTTCTCTCAACGACTGGGTAATTTGCAAAACCAACAAATCGGCGGTGAATCTTTATTATCAAGTGGTCCGTTCTCATCATTGAATACAGAGTCTGAAGAATCTTTAATTCAAGATAGCTCAGTACAAACTTCAGCGTCAAGAGCCCCTCAATCCCGTGGTGATGCTAAAGCGATATTTTTTGAAGGTCAGGATAAAAAACGCTTAATAGACGCGCGCTATACCACATGTGCAGCGGGTGTAGATGATTGGTATATCAAAGCTAAAGAGATTCGACTTAATGACTATACCGAATCTGGCGTTGCTAGAAACGCATATATTGAATTTAAAGGCGTGCCGCTTATCTATACACCATGGGTGAGCTTTTCATACAATAATCAGCGTAAAAGCGGCTTGCTCGCCCCTACCGTTGGCAGTACTAGCCGTAGCGGTTTTGAGGTTTCAACGCCATTCTATTGGAATATCTCACCCAATATGGACGCAACAATGGCAACGCGCGTATTAAGTAAACGTGGTGTTCAACTACAAGGTGAATTCAGGTATTTAGAAGAAAATTTCTCTGGTATTGATAGCTTAGAATATTTACAAAATGATAATCTAAATAATGAAAATCGCTATTATGCAAATCTTAAACACCAGCATAATCTTGGAAGTGGATGGTCTGCTGGCTACAGCTTAGAAAAAGTTTCGGATGATCAATATTTTTCTGAGTTGTCTACTCGCATCGTCACAACCAGCCGTATTAATTTACCACAACAATTTAATGTGAATTATGCAGACAATACCTGGCAATTTAATGCCCTTGCACAGAAATACCAAACTTTAGATGGACTGTCATACCCTTACGAACGTTTGCCGCAATTAACGCTAATCGGCAATAAATATTACGAAAATGTCGACACTAATTTATTTACACAACTTGTAGCGTTTGATACCAACAATGACTCGCCCGTCAAAGTAACAGGTACACGTTTCACCTTATATCCAAGCATCAGCATGCCTTTCAACAAACCATATGGCTACGTCACACCAAAATTCGGTGTGCATCACACTAACTACAGTTTGAACAACATCGCGAACAACTTACAGTCTCAACAACGCACTCTACCTATATTTAGTGTAGACAGTGGCCTGTATTTTGATCGTGACGTTAAACTAGGTAGAACCGATTACTCGCAAACGATAGAACCTAGAATGTATTATGTGTACATTCCTGACAAAAAACAGTCGGATATCCCAATTTTCGACACCAGCGAATCCGACTTAAACTTTAGTAGCTTATTCAGTGAAAATCAGTTCACTGGCAATGACCGTATTAACAATGCCAATCAGCTAAGTTTAGCATTAACCACACGCTTGATTGAAAGCAGCACAGGCACACAGCGCCTGTCAGCCGCTGTTGGCCAGCGTTACTACTTTGCAGACCAGGTAGTGAGCTTACCAGGGGTAGATTTTAGAAAAAACAATAGCTCCGACATTATTGCCGGGCTCTCCGCCAATTTAAAAACCAGCTGGAATGTGGATGCTTTTTGGCAATACAACACGGATGATTCAAACTCGGTTCGCACTACCTTAA
>JBDSHU010000135.1:0-3052 GCA_039918335.1 Methylotenera sp.
GTACAACGGTGCTGGAAAATGCAGCTAAAGAACCGGAAGTGGTGGATTTAGCTGAGATGCTGATTAAAATGGGCGCAAACATCACAGGCGCAGGTACTGATGTCATTACCATTGTGGGCGTAGAAAAACTGAATGGCACAACACATAATGTTGTGTGCGACCGCATCGAGGCGGGTACTTATATGGTGGCAGCTGCGATGACAGGCGGCGAGGTTAAATTGCTCAATGCCCGTGCTGATTTGCTAGATGCCTTGATTGAGAAACTACGCGAAGCAGGTGCAACAGTCACATCTGAAGCCGATACCATTACTGTGAAAAGTGACGGTAAACTCAAAGCGGTGAATATCCGCACAGCACCACACCCAGCTTTCCCGACGGATATGCAAGCGCAGTTCATGGCGCTCAACACGGTGGCGAAAGGCGTGGCGAAAGTCACCGAGACGATTTTTGAGAACCGCTTTATGCACGTGCAGGAAATGCAGCGTATGGGTGCGGATATTAGCATTGACGGCAATACCGCTTTAGTTAAAGGGGTGGGGTCTTTAGATGGTGCCACAGTAATGGCAACGGATTTACGTGCTTCGGCAAGCCTGGTATTGGCTGGTTTGGTTGCCCGTGGCGAAACCGTGATAGAGCGCATCTATCACCTGGACCGTGGCTATGAGCACTTAGAAGCAAAACTTAACGCACTTGGCGCGAATGTAAAACGAGTTTAAAAAATGATTACCATCGCACTTTCAAAAGGCCGTATCTTTGAAGAAACTACTCCGCTTTTAGCTGCGGCTGGTATTCATGCGCTTGAAGATCCTGAGTCATCACGCAAACTGATATTAGCGACTAATCGTGAAGATGTACGCCTGATTATCGTGCGCGCGAGTGATGTACCAACTTATGTGCAATATGGGGCGGCTGATTTAGGTATTGCAGGTAAAGACGTTCTGGATGAGCATGGCGGTGAAGGTTTATATCAACCTATCGATTTGCAAATTGCCAAATGCAAGATGATGGTGGCAGTACGTGAAGATTTCGATTACTTTGCGTCAATTCGTAGCGGAGCGCGATTAAAAGTAGTGACAAAGTATGTAAAGACGGCGCGCGAACACTTTGCGGCTAAAGGCATGCATGTTGATTTAATCAAGCTTTATGGCTCTATGGAATTGGGCCCATTAGTCGGTTTGGCGGATGTGATTGTCGATTTAGTGAGCACAGGCGGAACTTTGCGCGCAAATAACCTCAAAGCAGTAGAGGAGGTTGGCGAGATTAGCTCGCGTTTAGTGGTTAACCAAGCTTCACTCAAACTGAATAGAGCGAAATTGCAACCGATTATGGATGCGTTTGTTAGTGCGATTTCGGCTTAATACACAAAGCAATTTTAAATCAATCAATTAAAAATATAGGTTTTAAGTATGAGTATCAATGTAAGACGTTTCTCTACTACAGATAGTGATTTTGACGATAAACTCAAAGCCCTGCTTGCGTTTGAAACCGCGCAAGATGACAGCGTTGATGTTGTAGTTGCAGACATATTAAAAGATGTTAAAAAACGCGGTGATGCTGCGGTGCTTGACTACACCAATCGATTTGATAAAACCAATGCTGCAAGCTTAACTGAACTTGAAGTCAGTAAAGCTGAATTGATATCAGCGTTAAACGGCTTGCCAGTTGAACAACGCGAGGCTTTGCAAGCCGCTGCAGACCGAGTGCGCAGTTACCACGAAAAACAATTAATGGCTTCCTGGAGTTATACCGAAGCCGACGGGACGCTACTCGGGCAGCAAGTCACTTCCTTAGACCGTGTGGGTTTATACGTGCCTGGCGGTAAAGCGGCTTATCCATCTTCTGTATTGATGAATGCGATTCCTGCCAAAGTGGCTGGTGTCGCTGAGTTAATCATGGTTGTGCCTACCCCTAATGGTGAAAAGAATGCGTTGGTGCTAGCTGCAGCAGCAATTTCTGGTGTTGACCGCGTATTTTGTATTGGCGGCGCCCAAGCTGTAGGCGCAATGGCTTATGGTACTGAAACTGTGCCGCAGGTTGATAAGATTGTCGGACCAGGCAATGCTTATGTAGCAGCGGCTAAGCGTCGCGTATTTGGCGTGGTCGGCATTGATATGGTCGCAGGACCTTCTGAAATTTTAGTGATTTGTGATGGTAAAACCAACCCGGATTGGGTGGCGATGGATTTATTTAGCCAAGCTGAGCATGATGAATTGGCACAGGCTATTTTACTCAGCCCAGATGCGGAATTTTTAGACAAAGTCAGTGCGAGCATTCAAAAACTGGTAGAAGAAATGCCACGCAAAGACATTATTACCACTTCATTAACTGACCGTGGTGCGCTGATTTTAGTGCGTGATTTAGACGAAGCTGCAGAGATTAGTAATTACATCGCTCCAGAGCATTTAGAGCTTTCAATGGATGAGCCATTGGCGTTCAGTAAAAAAATCAAACATGCAGGTGCTATTTTCATGGGACGCGATACCTGTGAAGCGATTGGTGACTACTGCGCAGGACCTAATCACGTGTTGCCAACGTCACGTACTGCAAGGTTCTCATCACCACTAGGTGTGTATGACTTTCAAAAACGTTCAAGTTTAATCATGGTTTCAGCCAGTGGCGCACAAACGTTAGGCAAAATCGCTTCAGTGTTAGCGCGGGGTGAAGGCTTGCAAGCGCATGCTAGGTCTGCTGAATTCAGACTTAAAGATTAAGTCTAGGGATTGGATTAACGACCGTGAGTAAATTCTGGAGTGAGGTGGTGCATAAGCTAACGCCTTATGTACCTGGTGAGCAGCCCAAGCTAGATAATCTAGTGAAGCTTAATACCAATGAAAATCCTTATGGGCCTAGCCCAAAGGTGTTAGAAGCGCTCAAACTTGAAGCTGCTGATAGTCTGAGGTTATATCCAGACCCTAATTCAGATGCGCTTAAGGCAGCTATTGCCAAAACTTATGGCTTAGCAGCTAAGCAAGTATTTGTTGGCAATGGTTCTGATGAAGTGCTCGCGCATGTATTTCAGGCATTGTTAAAGCACGACAAACCTTTATTGTTC
>JBDSHU010000136.1:0-4606 GCA_039918335.1 Methylotenera sp.
TAAATAATATTATCAATGTCGATATTAAAAGCCTATCTGCGTTACCACAATGTAAATTACGACTTAAATTTAATCAAAACCGACTCAATATCTATTTATTAATCATTAGGTCTTTAATCGCCATTAATAGGCAAAAAAAATGGACGCCTACGCGCCCATTTTTTGGATAATTGCTTAATAATTTACAATTAAACAATTACATACAATACATTACCAAGTACGTTTAACATAGAACCACAATTGTTCTTGGTTAGTATCTCTTCCATCAGCAGTAACGTAAAACGCTTCGTTATCTACTGCAAATGTATTTGTATAGTATGCACCCGCATTAAAACCGCCAATCGGTTTACCGGCGCCTGGCAAACTAAAGTCCCTGTTCAAACCAATAGCATAGTCACCTTGGCTACCTTCAAGATTAGGTGTTCTTTGATAACCTACTTTAGCCAATAGATTAAAATCGGCAACTGGCAACTTGTAATTAACCTTCAACTCATGGTAATCAGCGCCATCTGTGTTTCTATTGCCAGTCACGTTAAAGTTTTTATCCGTTTCGTCAAGGCCATAATAATCAGTTAACACTCTATAGTAAGTGTATGTAAGCCACTTGTATGATAATGCGATTGAAGCTTCAAATGAATCTTGTTTGTGTTGTCGATTTACGCCTGAAGGTAAAATATTATTCGCTTCTTCACCTTCAAGATATTTATAGTAATTACCCAAAACATTCACACCGAATCCATTTTCAAAAGTGTGTGCATAACCAGCATAAAAGTCTGTTTCTACATGATTACCATCAGTACCTAATCCCTGGTTTCTACCGAACGCATATGGATCCAAATTAGAAAACCATGTTCCTAGATAAAAACCACTGCTGTGAGCCCAATCAATACCACCTTGTACTGCTGGTCCATTACTAAACTCAACACCGCGGAACATATAAGCACTGTATAGACCGAGGTTAAAAGTAAGTGTATACGGTGGCGCTGGCTCAGCTGGTGCTGCCGCTTCAACTGCAGGCGCTGCTGGAGCAACATCTTCTGCAGATGCATAAGCACAACTGAATAAAATTGGCGCAGCGCATAATGCGCTTACCACGTGGCGGTTTGTAATCCAACTCAGATTTTTCATTTGATTTCCCTTAATAATTTAAAAGCTATAAATTCAAAACAATATTTTCACTTGATTGCAATTAGTACTCTTATTCAACAATCTTTAATTCGGATAACGAATGCATTATCAAAGGCGCTCTAGCTATGAAAAGTCATAATTACGACAAGAAACATAATAAAACGGACTTACATATTCTTTAATCCATTTGTTGGAAATATAATGAATTAATTATTACCACTGTGCAACAAATATATAACATAAATGCAACATTTCAACATAAATACAACATTTACCGTGCCGAGATTAAGCACAATTGTGGACAATTTTGCACCTTAGCTGTGCATCTTCATGAATAATATTATTCATGAGTAAAATTATAGTCAATACAACTATTTATTTTTAACAAATAGTTGTATTGTTAATTTATAAATCACTTAATTTAGTTGCCATAAATACTTCAATTAGTATAAAAATTGCTTACACAAATAATTGCTAACGATATTTAGTTGAACGATGGTTTTTTAAATGCCAATTTAAAGGAATCGTATGTCTTGTAAAGAAATGTCACAAGTCAAGCATGTGGGGTTTTTAACCTTGAACAATTTCTCTATGATTGCGTTTTCAAATGCCATTGAAGTACTGCGTATGGCTAATTATTTGCTTGGAGAAGAAGTTTATCAATGGTCGCTTATCAGCGTAGATGGCGAACCGGTTCAAGCTAGTAATGGCCTCGCATTACTCAAAACCACCCAATTAGACTTTGCCCATATGCCTGACATGCTATTAGTCTGCGGCGGTGTTAATGTTCAAAGCGCTGTAAGCCCTGCTGTGATCAAATTATTAACACAGGCTAGCAAACATAATGCCTGGTTAGGTAGCGTATGCACTGGTAGTTATGCTTTAGCAAAAGCTGGCGTGCTCGATGGCTACCGCTGCACTATTCATTGGGAAAACATGGCAAGCTTGTGCGAAGAGTTTCCCTACATTACCTTTATGGAAGAGTTGTTTGTGATAGACCGTGACCGTTGCACCTGTGCAGGCGGCACGGCGCCGCTAGATTTAATGCTGGCGTTTGTATTTGCAAGATTCGGTAAAAATTTAGTCGCTGAGATTTCGGATCAGTTTATGTTAGTACGCGCGCGTGATAGCAAAGACCAGCAGCATATCCCCGTTGCGGCTCGTGTTGGCTATAGCCATAAAGCGTTGGTAGAAGTTTCTGCTTTGATGGAAGCCAATACCGAAGAACCGTTGTCTTTAGACGAGCTCGCGCGCCTTGCAGGTTTATCGCAACGACATTTGCAACGTATGTTCCGTCATACCTTAAGCATGACGCCCATGCATTATTATCTTAACCTTAGACTGCGCCGTGCACGCGTATTACTGCTACAAACCGAAATGTCGATTATGAGCATCACGGTAGCCTGCGGCTTTCAATCTTCTTGTCACTTTAGTAAATCTTATCGCACTCTATTTGGCTATTCACCTAGCACCGAAAGACGTAAGCATCAGCATGCGCCAGCATTGCATTCACTTGCAAGCAATGCTAAAACGCAGAATGAAATGACAGATATTCTGACTGAAGTTTAAGCACCTATCGCCAGTTAACGAACAGACTGACAAACACTTAGTTTTAACCTATTTCCTATCATGTCGTGATTGAGCATATCTATGTCGCAATCTTATATTTGGAGGACCACCCCACGCGATAAGTTATGACTTGTAGCAAACTTCGCAAACAGCTTCACTATTGAACTTAATATATGTAAAAGTTTTGCATAATTTAGTAGTAGCTTGGGTAATGGCTTAGTAGTGGCGATGGGTATTAAATATGCACCTTGCATATTGCCCTTTCTTTTAAGAACTACTCAATATGATAGGAGTAAAAATGAAAACTGTTTCCAAATGTATTCTGGCTTCACTTGTCTTAACTTCATTGCCCATGGTCTCACTTCAAGCACAAGCTGCCGAACCCGCAAGCTGTAGCACGGTGAGATTTGCGGATATTGGCTGGACAGACATCACAGCAACCACAGCACTCACCTCCACCGTTTTACAAGGCTTAGGCTATAAGCCCAAAACCACCATCGCTACCGTGCCTATTGCTTTTGCCGGTGTTAAAAAGAAACAAATTGATGCATTCCTAGGTTACTGGTCCCCGTCTATGACACCTATCGTTGAGCCGTTTCTTAAAGATATTAAGGTGCTGGATAAACCTAACTTAGTCGGTGCTAAATATACCTTAGCTGTGCCAACTTATGCCTATGAAGCTGGCTTAAAAAGTTTTGCCGATATTGCTAAATTTAAAGACAAACTTGATGGCAAGCTTTATGGTATTGAGCCTGGCAATGATGGGAACTTATTGATTCAAGGCATGATTACAAAAGACCAGTTTGGCCTCAAAAGCTTCAAAATGGTTGAGTCTAGTGAAGCTGGTATGCTGACTGAAGTGAGCCGCGCCGTTAAACATAAAAAATGGATCGTATTTCTAGGTTGGGCACCTCATCCAATGAACGTACAACAAAACATCACCTATTTAAGTGGCGGGGATGATGTATTCGGTGCGAACTACGGTGAAGCAAAAGTGTATACCGTGACAGCAGCGGATTTAGCAACACGCTGCCCTAACGTCAATAAGCTGATTGCTAACTTGGAGTTTTCTCTGGATATGGAAAACCAAGTCATGTTGCCAATCATGGAAAAAGTCAAACCTGCTGTGGCTGCTAAAGCATGGCTGAAGAAAAATCCAGCCGCATTGGATAAATGGCTAGATGGCGTTAAGACTGTAGATGGCAAACCTGGATTGCCTGCGGTTAAAAAATATCTGGGTGTAATCTAACTGTGTCGTTTTTGAATACAGTGCGCGTTAATTATGTAACCTGAATTTTGTAATACGAATAGATTAATTTTGAATCATCTAAAAAGCCCTCATAGCTAGCTCACTGTGAGGGCTTTTTTTATTAAAAAATTAGTATATTAAATTCCGTTAATAAAAAAATTCTAGGCGCATCAAAACGGTATATTTTTAATGCTATGCCCAAAACGACACATGTCGTAATCAGTAAAGAATTAGTCATATGTAGCACATTATCGCAACGCCAAGGCGTGAAAATAACATCCTACTACTAGCGCTAAAAACAATTACTGGAGGCCGCTTGAAAAAAGATTATTCCATTTGGAAACTGCTCTCACAAGGGTTAAAAAATCACGAAGGATGGACGCCTGCATGGCGCAATCCTGAGCTTAAACCTAGCTATGATGTTGTGATTATTGGCGCTGGCGGTCACGGTTTAGCCACAGCTTATTACCTTGCAAAAGAGCACGGCATCAAAAATATCGCAGTGCTAGAAAAAGGCTACTTGGGTGGCGGTAACACGGCACGCAACACAACTATTGTGCGCTCAAATTACTTGTGGGATGAAGCAGCCATGCTTTATGAACACTCGCTAAAACTTTGGGAAGGCCTCACTGAAGACATCAATTTCAACGTGATGTTTAG
>JBDSHU010000137.1:0-5498 GCA_039918335.1 Methylotenera sp.
AAATGCGAGCCATATGAAATCTTAACAGTCGATTTAGAAGATGAGCATCAAGGTGCAGCGATGGAGGAGTTGGGTCGTCGTCGCGGTGAAATGCAAAATATGGAATCAGATGGTAACGGTCGTACGCGTTTGGAGTATAAAATTCCAGCACGTGGCTTGATTGGTTTTCAAGGTGAGTTTTTAACCATGACGCGCGGCACTGGTTTAATGGCACATATTTTTGATGAATATGCACCGGTAAAAGCCGATATGCCAGGTCGTCGTAATGGTGTGTTAATTTCAGCTGAGCATGGTGAAGCCGTTGCTTATGCGCTGTGGAAACTGCAAGACCGTGGTCGTATGTTTGCAGTGCCAGGCGACAAGTTGTACGAAGGTATGGTAATTGGTATTCACAGTCGTGATAACGATTTAATCGTGAACCCGATCAAAGGTAAACAATTAACGAACGTACGTTCATCAGGTACTGATGAAGCGGTTCGTTTGATTACACCGATTGCGTTGTCGTTAGAGTCTGCTGTTGAGTTTATCGATGATGATGAGTTGGTGGAAATTACGCCTAAAACGATACGTATCCGTAAACGTTACTTGTTAGAACATGAGCGCAAACGTGCGATTAAAGCATAAGGTTTAAACTTTAAAGTTAACCGTTTAAAACAATAAAAAACCCAGCTAAGCTGGGTTTTTTATTGGGCGTTATATTCATATGATTTATACAAGCGCTAGCTGTGAAAATATATTCCCGCCTTGGTATTCACTTACGAACGTTTCAAATAAACTAGCTTCTAGGGCAGGGCTGGCAAAGTAGCCTTGATACATATGGCAACCATGGGATGCTAAAAATGATAGCTGAAAAGCCGTTTCTACGCCTTCTGCAACCACTTTTAAATTCAGTGTTCTGCCAATGCCAATAATGGTTGCTGTAATAGCGCGATCATCTTTATCCTCTTCAAGATCCGCAACAAAGGATCGGTCTATTTTTAGTACATCAAGCGGGAAGCGACGTAAATAAGCAAGTGACGAGTAACCCGCACCAAAGTCGTCTACCGCCAGACTAATGCCTAAGGCTTTAATTTGATATAGCTTTTTAATCGACTCAGCTTCTCGGCGCATTAAAATACTTTCAGTCAGTTCCAACTCTAAATTCTTGGCTGGAAAGCCGGTTTTATGCAAAATATCACTAATCGTTTTAGCAATATCACTGTGGTAAAGCTGTGTGGCCGACAGATTGACTGCGATAGACAAGTCCAGCCCATTATCCAGCCACTCTTTACCTTGTTGACATGCCTCATTCAGAACCCACTCGCCAAGCTTGTTAATCAGTCCAGTTTCTTCAGCGATACTAATGAATTCGGTAGGCATGATCATGCCTAACTTAGGGTCTATCCAGCGTACTAATGCCTCTACACCTAATAGCTCGCCAGAGAATATGTCAAATTTAGGTTGATAATGAAGTTGTAATTCATTCTCTGTGATGGCGTCACGTAGTCTGGCCTCTAATTTAAAGCGTCTTCTTGCTTGGTTGGTCAGGCTTTCAGAATAGTAATTGGCAACGCCACGACCTGAACCTTTGGCTTGATATAAAGCGGCATCCGCATGTTTAAGTAAATCTAAGGCATTATCACCATGGTCTGGATACAAGCTAATGCCGATACTGGTCCCAATGTGAACTTCAGATTTATTTTTAAGCAGCCAGGTTTGCTCTACCACCGCAATGATATTTTCTGCGACTTTAGCAATATCCTCGGGCTGGTTTATATCTTCCAGTAACACAACAAACTCATCGCCGCCAAGCCTTGCAACCATGTCCTTGCCACGGAGCTTCGATTTTAATCTTGTCGCTAACTGCTGCAATAAATCGTCACCCGCTAAATGACCAAAGCTGTCATTGATATTCTTAAATCTATCCAGGTCTAAGAGTAAAAGCGCTAACTGTTTATTCCTACGTTTTGCGCCTTCTATCGCATGTGAAATATGCGAAATCAGCATCATGCGATTAGGTAGACCAGTCAGTGCGTCGTGATTGGCTAAAAACGCTAGTCGTTCTTCGGTGTTTTTTAAACTTGTGATATCAGTAAATACGCTGACATAGTGCGTAATTTTTTGTTTGATGTTTTTGACTGCGGTAATGCTCAAAATACCTGGGTGGATTTCTCCATCTTTACGGCGATTCCAAATCTCGTTTTGATAGACCCCTGATTCTTTTAGCGAGTTATACATCGCCTTAAAATATTGTTTATTGTGTTTTCCTGAGTTGAGTATATTGGGATTTTTACCGTGTACTTCCTCTGAGGAGTAGCCTTCAATATCAGTAAATGCCTTATTGACCATGACAATATTGACGTTGCTATCAGTCACTAAAATTGATTCACGTGAGTTATCTAGTACGACACCAGCCATCAACAAGCTTGATTGTACAGACTTAAGCTCAGTAATATCGGTTAACGTACCCACATAGCCATTAAAAATCCCTTTGTCATCATAGCAAGGCTGGGCCTGGCTTTTTACCCACACAACTTCGTTATTTGGATGCGAGAATCGATATTCCATATTAAATGCTGTTTTGTCATGCAGGCTTTTATTAAAGGCTGAAATAACACTTTTACTATCTTCATGATGAATACTCGCTGTGAAGGCTGTGCCTTCCAGTAATTCCGTAGCGTTAGCTGCGCTGACAATACGCCAGTTGTCATTGTAGTAAGTGAGTTTGCCTTTTTTATCGGTCCTAAAAACGCCAGCAGGGGAGTTGCTGGCTAAGTTATGAAACAGCGCTTCGCTTTCTAATAGTGCTTTTTCAGTTTTTTTGCGTTGGTTTTCACTATCTTCAATTTCTAACGCAAAAGAAAGGTCGGAAGCTAATTCATCCAATAAAGAAATCTCTTTTTTGCCGAACGCTTGTGGCTCGTTAGAAAATAAACTGAAATTTCCAACCACTTTGCCATACTGGGCAATAGGCAATGCCACCATGGAGCGATAGCCGCTTTCTAGCGCACTGGCTACCCAATGCGCTTCATAATCTGCGGAGTTTAAGTCATTACATATAATGTACTGACCATCGGTAATGCATTGAATTGCTGGAATGTTGTAGTCATGCTTTTTTAAGTTGGCATCAAGTGATTCAATAAAGCTGGTGGGTGGACCAGCGTGAGTCACACATTTAAGTTCGTTTTTATCTAGCGTGAGTAAACCAACCCAGGCGAAATTAAAGCCCCCATCATCCACCGCAATCTTACATACTTCATTAAACAGAACTAAAGCGCTTGGTTTACGTGTAATCAGTTGATTTGTATTGGTAATCATCGATAATAAACGGTTCAGCGTCACAATTTCTCTGTCAGCTTTTTTGAATTCAGTAATATCTGTATTAGTGCCCGAGATACGTGTTGCTTTACCATTATCGTCACGCACTATATAACCACGTGTTAATACTGGCACATAATGACCATCTTTATGTTGAAGGCGAAGTTCAACTTCGTAGTGATTTCTTTTGCCTGCAAGTATTCTACGAAGAAAAGTTAAGGTAGGCTCGATATCATTCGGGTGCGTTAGCGTCTGCCAATGTTGTGGATCTACAATATCCATGTTTTTATCGTAGCCCAGCATTTGCCACCAGCGATCAGAATGATGCGCGACATTTGTCGTTAAATCTAAATCCCACCAACCATCATTACTACCTTTAACTACTAACTCTAAACGCTCTTCTGACATCTCTAAAGCATGTTCTGCCACCACCCTCTGCGTGATGTCTTCAACCGCAACCACATACGTTTCAATTTCGGAATAATCATTCCGCACGGCAGTTACTTCTACCCGCGCATAAATTAAATCACCATGTTTATGTAAGAAACGTTTTTCGCGTGTGTAATGGCTAATTTCACCTTGTTTAAGCTTTGCATAATACTGATCATCTAGTCGCACTTCATCTGGATGGCTTAAATCTATGAGTTTCAAATTTCTTAGTTCTTTAACAGAGTAGCCAAAAATCTCAGTCAAACGGGGGTTTACTTCTATCCATTTGCGTGTAGATGCATTGACTGTGCCGGTGCCGATAAATGGAGTGGTATGAAATTTATCAAGTAATTTATTCAGTTCAGCATCTTTTAATGTAAGGGCAAGCTTGTAAGCGGATTTTTGTTGTTTCCATAACAAAAATAATACTAGACTGATGAGTAGTAACGCAATCATCGCCGCTATGCTAATAGTTAATAGCAGGCTGTCCAGCCCAGCCATTACTTCATCTTGAGCCACCTCGGTCAAGAAGTACCAAGAGGTGCCTGCTATTGGCTGATTAGCGCTAAAAGCCAAAGTCCCCATCAAGTTATTACCAGTAGATACTGGTTTTTCTAATTGATATAGGTGATTATTGACGCTAGCTTTTAGGTAGTGAATGCCATTGCCATTAAAGTCATCTCGCGTTGCATCTACGACAATAATATTGCCGTGGTCGTTTTGAGCCAGCATGGCATCTGATGTTTTGCTATTGGTCGGCCACATCTGCAATGTTGGTAAAATAGGCTGATAAAAACCGGTTTGAATCAACACAAAAGCAACAAGTGTGGAGCGACCATCTTTATAGTTAATAATAGGGGCTAGAACTTGTAAATTTAAGTTCTTTTTATGGTCTATAAAAAAGTCACCATGTTTTGTTTGATAATTGGCTTTAACTTCTTTGATTAAGTTGGGGTCAACATTATTTTTACTTAAAGACTCACCTGTTTGTAATATAGCGGCGCCGTTTGTATCAAGTAATGCGATGCTTTCATAATGATATGACGTAATGAGTGACTCAAAACGAGCTTTGATGATTTTTGCACTTTCAGAATCACGTTGCTTTATTTGTTGTGAAATGTCATTAGAAAATTGTCTGTCGGAAGCCAGTACACTGGCATCGGCTACTCGGTAATCAAGCCAGCGTGTCATTTGCTGCACTTTAATATTGGCAATAACTTGCAGATTATTGTAGGCTTGGAGTTCTAATTTAGGTAGCTGGTGTTTATAAATACCTAAATTTACCAAAGGAATTAGTAGCAAGATTATAAAAACCCAGCTTAAATAGACAAGTTTGTTTTTTATAAAGCGTTTGTTGTTAAGTGCATCAACTTCTTTATAAACTTTTAGATTAATTAATAAAATATGAAAAATTGCGCCACTGGCAATTAAAATTGAAACATCAATAAATAGATTGGTTGATGTTGGTAAGTAGATGTTATGCGGTAAATATGAGATTAAGTCATGTTTGAAGCTTAAAAAAAGACCCCCTACAAAAAAATACAAAAAAGTAAGTTTAGTAGGGCGTATCCATCGCAATAGTTTTTGCAAATAATTTTCCAACTTTATGTTTTTGTAATGTCAATTCGACCTACAAGACTCATTAAGCAACACCCTGACTCAATAGATAGTCCTCGTAGTTACCTGTAAAGTCAATGATTTCATTCGCTTTAATTTCAATAATGCGGGTAGCAATCGAGCTTACAAACTCGCGGTCATGACTCACAAAAAAC
>JBDSHU010000138.1:0-6907 GCA_039918335.1 Methylotenera sp.
CAACACTTTAGCAATGATTCAGGCCAGTGGCGTAATGCCAGAAGTGATTGAATATTTAAAAAATCCGCCCAACCGAACCCGTTTAACATGGTTAATAGCGGCGATGGGTATTACTGTACGTGCTTTGTTGCGCGAAAAAGGAACGTCATATTTGGAGCTAGGGCTGGATGATTTAACTTTGTCAGATGACAAGCTGATAGATGCCATGCTGCAATACCCTGTTTTGATCAATAGACCGATTGTAGTCACCGCTAAAGGCGTTAGGCTCTGTCGTCCGTCTGAGCTAGTTTTGCCTCTATTAGAAAATGCTCACTTTGGTCAATTTATAAAAGAAGATGGTGAAGTGGTCAATACGGAAAGTAATCAAAAGCCAGTTTAGACGCTAAGCTTAGTGCGTAAGCCTTTGCTGTATAATGCTCATTTTTAGTAATAAGTCAGTCATTATGGAAGCCGAACAACTCAATATTATCGCTAATCGACTCATCGATTTGAGCGAACGCAATAACTCTCTTAGGGGGTATCTTTGACTTTGAAACTAAAAGTCAGCGCCTAGAAGAAGTGAATGGTTTATTGGAAGATCCAAAAGTTTGGAACGACAATGCCAAAAGCCAAACATTAGGTAAGGAAAAGCGCGAACTAGGCTTGATTGTGGAAGCTTTAAGCAGCTTGGAAATCGGCTTGAAGGATTCTCAAGAACTATTCGACATGGCGCGTGAAGAAAATGATGACGACACTTTATTAAGTGTTGCTGCAGATTCAGAGGCCTTAGAGAAAAAAATCGCCGAAATGGAATTCAGGCGCATGTTCTCAGGCCCAATGGATGCCAACAATTGCTTCATTGAGTTTCAATCCGGCAGCGGTGGTACTGAGGCGCAGGATTGGTGCAATATGTTGTTGCGCATGTATTTACGCTATTGCGAGCGCAAAGGCTTTAAGGTTGAAGTGCTGGAAGAGTCTGAAGGTGATGTGGCGGGTATTAAAGGCGCGTCCATAAAAGTATCCGGCGATTATGCCTACGGTACTTTAAGGACTGAAAACGGCGTCCATCGGTTAGTGCGTAAATCCCCGTTTGATTCGAACTCCAAACGCCATACGTCATTCGCCAGTGTGCAGATATTCCCTGAAGTGGATGATACGATTGAAGTTGATATCAATCCGGCGGACTTGCGCGTGGATACCTATCGAGCCAGTGGTGCGGGCGGCCAGCATATTAATAAGACTGACTCGGCCGTGCGTATTACCCATATTCCCACCAATACCGTAGTGCAATGTCAAAATGACAGATCGCAGCATCGCAACCGAGCGGAAGCGATGAATATGCTAAAAGGTGCCCTGTATGCTTTGGAGCTTAACAAGCGAAATGCAGATAAACAAGCACTGGAAGACGCAAAAACCGACATTGGCTGGGGGCATCAAATCAGGTCTTACGTACTAGATCAATCCCGTATTAAAGATTTACGTACGAGTGTTGAAATTGGCAATACCCAAGGCGTGCTGGATGGCGATCTTGACCCATTTATTACCGAAAGTTTGAAGCAGGGAGTATGAGTGTGAGTAACGAACAAAATAATGAAGTAGTTGCGGTGGATGAAAATCATGTAATCGCCGAGCGTCGCGAAAAGTTAAAAACAATACGCGAGACGGTAAAAACTAACGGCGGCGTTGCGTTCCCTAATGATTTTAAACCACAGCACAAAGCGGCGGAATTAATTGCAACGTATGGTGAAAAAGAAAATGAAGCTTTTGAAGCAAACCCAGTCAATGTAATCGTGGCTGGCCGCATGATGCTAAAACGTGTCATGGGTAAAGCCAGTTTTGCGACCATTCAAGATGGTAGCGGCAATAACTCTGGCGGCCGTATTCAATTGTATGTTGCGCGCGATGCCATTGGGGAAGATATCTACGAGCAATTCAAGCATTGGGATCTAGGCGATTTTTTAGGCGCTACTGGACATTTGTTCAAAACTAAAACAGGCGAGCTTTCAATCAAAGTGACAGAAGTTCGCTTACTGACAAAATCACTGCGCCCATTGCCAGAAAAATTTCATGGTTTGCAAGACCAGGAAGTTAAATACAGACAAAGATACGTTGATTTAATTACTAATGAAGATACGCGTGCGACTTTTGTAGCGCGTAGCAAAGTGGTGTCTGCCATTCGTAATTTCATGATTCAAAACGAATTCCTGGAAGTTGAAACGCCAATGCTGCACCCGATTCCAGGTGGGGCATCAGCCAAGCCATTTATCACGCATCACAATGCCTTGGACATGCAAATGTTCATGCGTATCGCTCCAGAACTATATCTAAAACGGTTGGTTGTAGGTGGATTTGAGCGCGTATTTGAAATCAACCGTAACTTCCGCAATGAAGGTTTAAGCGTTCGCCACAATCCTGAATTCACCATGATGGAGTTTTATGCGGCTTATACTGACTATCAATGGTTGATGGATTTTACTGAAAACTGTATACGTGCTGCAGCGATTGCCGCACGCGGCACCGCTGTGTTGCAATACCAAGGCCGTGAGCTGGATTTGAGCAAACCATTCCAGCGTTTAACAATCGTTGGCGCGATACAAAAATATGCACCGCAATATACGTTAAGTCAGCTAAATGACAGTACATTTTTACGTGCTGAAATCCTTAAACATGGCACAAAGCCATTCGACCATGCCGGCTTGGGCGCATTGCAGTTGGCGCTGTTTGAAGAAACCGCGGAAAGCCAATTGTGGGAGCCAACCTATATTATTGATTATCCAGTAGAGGTGTCACCATTAGCGCGCGCTTCGGATAGCAATCCAGAAATCACCGAGCGTTTTGAATTATTTGTCACTGGCCGCGAAATTGCCAATGGCTTCAGTGAACTCAATGATGCAGAAGATCAGGCGGCACGCTTCCAAGCGCAGATGAAAGCCAAAGAAGCCGGCGATGCTGAGGCCATGTATTACGATGCTGATTTTATCCGTGCGCTTGAATATGGTATGCCGCCAACAGGTGGCTGTGGTATCGGTATCGACCGTTTAGTGATGATGATTACCGATAGTGCAAGTATCCGTGATGTGATTTTATTTCCGCACATGCGTGCTGAGTCTTAAATCACAGGGTGTGATCTAAACCAGTGCTTGGCTTCCCTGTAGAATATATCTGCTAAAGATTATTCGTACGTGGAAGATCGCGTCTACTAAAATAAAAACCGCTACGCTAATCAATTTAGCCGGCGGTTTTTTTGTATGTGTCATATTGGTGAAGCATTTCCTCATTAGCATTGATTTTAAATAAATTATCCAGAGGAAATGCAATGCTGATAGTACTTAAAAATTTTAAACACAAAAACTTTAAGCTGGGAGCGACAGTCAATATTTTATTAGGCGCTGCGGTTATTTTTTTAATTTTTAACAGTGATCTTAGCGCACAAGCTGCCGAATCTGCCCAATTTAATGGGTTAGATTTACCTGCTACCCCCAACACGAATAAGCATGCGAGCGTTCTGGCTACTTTTGTCTTGCCTGCTACCGATATCTCTACCATTAACCCTGGGGTAGATTTAGGGGATTTGAGTGTTGCGGCTAAAAATGGTTATCCCAACGCAAAGATTCCAGGAATTGGTTCTGCCTTAGTAGCTGTCCCGAATAAGCCAAACGAATTTTTCATGATGACTGACCGTGGACCTAACTATGATAATACCAATAGCTCAGGTAAGTCGTTCGGTAAAGTATTTCCCTTGCCTAAATTTACACCGGCCATTGTGCATGTAAAACTTACAGGCGGAAAAATAGAGGTAATTCGTGCTATTCCAATCACAGACACTCAAAGTAGCCCTGTCACAGGCATCAGCAATAATAAAGAAGATGAGTCACCGTATCTGGGTGATGCAAGTTCGCCGATGGGTTTTAACCCAAATGGTTTAGACACAGAAGCGATGCAATTGCTACCGGATGGAAATTTTATTATCGCTGAAGAATATGGTCCAAGTATCGTAGTGGTGGATGCTAATGGCAAAGTTTTAGTGCGTTATGTGCCGGAAGGGAAAAATTATGCAGGCATCCATTATCCAGTTAAAGCGATATTGCCAGCTATTTATAAAGAGCGTCGTGGTAACCGCGGGTTTGAGAATCTTAGCGTAACGCCAGATGGTAAAACTGCCTATGTGACGTTACAAAGTCCGATGGGTGACGCAAAAAATAAAGCGTATGAAAAAAGTAGAGTAGTGCGCATATTGCGTTTAGATATTACGCAACCAACGGATGCTAAAGTCACCGGTATGTTTTTAGTCATGCAAACTGAAAAGTCGGCTTACCCAGAAACTGATAAACAAAAAGATTTGAAATATTCAGATGCTGTGGCGCTTGGGCAAGACAGAATTTTACTACTTGAACGTGCCACCAAAAAAGTGAAACTAATCGTGGCAGATTTAAGTAACGCAACTAATGTATTAAATTACAAGGAAGCCAATAGCTTAATCTTTGAAAGTGAAGGCGAGAGCTTGGATAAATTAGCTGTTAAATCAGCCGACACGCACGAAGTATTCGATAGTCGTGACGTATTCTTTCAAATTGATACAGATAAGCTAGAAGGCTTGGCAGTGCTCACGCCAGGCGTAGTGGCTATCAGCAACGATAACGATTTTGGCATAGGTGAGGACAACCGAAATGAATATCCGAGCAAGGTTTGGATAGTTCGTTTGGGTAAAAGCTTAACGGAATAATAGGAGTCTATTTATCATGTTTTGTAGAAGCAGTCTAAAAATTGCTTCTAAAAACCATTTTTACTTCTCAAAATAACCTTCAAATTTCCCCTTGAAACATAATGTTGTATTTTGGCAACAACATGTTGCTAAATAGTCTTTTGTCATCAAATTGTCATATACAAACATCAAAATTCACCTCGTTGAAAAACATTGAAGTTATCTACTAACGAGGGGATTTAAATGAGCTTTAAATTAAGTAATTTGGTTGCAGCAACACTAGCAGGTTCATTGTTAATGGGTTTCGGTGCCAATGCAATGGCAGACTCAACAGATGATATTGTGAATGCGCTGATTGCAAAAGGCGTATTGACTGAAGAAGAAGGCGCACTTTTAATGAAAGGCCGTGCAGGCGAAAAAGAAGCAGCAGATGAGAAGAAAAAGACGGCTGTTTCAGCTAAGTTTAAAGATGGCTTAAGTTTTGAGAGTGGCGATGGTAGCTTTAAAGCACAAGTAAATGGTCGTGTACACGCTGATTACCGTTTCTTTGATTATAACGATAGCGATAGCAATCCAACTTTAGTCCCAGGAAACTCAATAGCTAATACTAACGGTGTGCCAGATACATTTGATATTCGTCGTGCACGTTTAGGTTTTAAAGTAAGTTTTAAAGACTATTATGAAGGTGAAGTGGTTGCTGATTTGGGCAATACAACTACTTTAGATGTTGGTTATTTGAATGTTGCATGGTGGAAACCTGTGCAATTCCGTTTCGGTCAATTCAAAATGCCAATGAATTTGGAAGAGTTAACAAGCTCTAACAATATTGACTTCATGGAACGATCATTTGTAAATGCATTGGCACCACAAAAAGAAATTGGTGCGATGGTGCATGGTTCACCGTTCACAGGCGTTACTTATGCCTTGGCTGCATCAAATGGTAGTGCAAAAAACGCTGAGAGTGATATTCGTGAAGATGGTAAAGATGTGATTGGTCGTGTAACAGCCAACTTTGCTGAAATCATGGGTAATAAAGACATGGTATTGCATGCAGGTGCTTCATACTCACAAGGTGATTTACCACAAGGTACTGTAGGTGTTTCTGGTCGTACTGAGGCGCGTGGTGCTACGTTCTTTAGAGCTCCTGTACTGGCTAACTCAACATTCGAATCAATTGATCGTAGCCGTTTAGGCTTGGAAGCAGTAGTTGCTTACAATCAATTCAAGTTCCAAACAGAATGGATGCAACAAAATAATGATTTTAAAACTAATACCCGTGATTATGATTTAGACACAACTAATTGGTATGCAGAGGCATTGTGGGCAATCACTGGTGAAAAATACGCTGATATTTACAAAAATGGTGCATTTGGCGGTATTAAACCTTTAAAAGATTTTAATCCGACAGACTTCAGCGGCGGTGCTTGGGAGCTTGGTTTACGTTTTAGCAAGTTTGATGCATCTGACTACAATACTCTAGGCGTAGCTGTTTCTACAGGCGGAGCTGCTACTGATACAGCCTTCGGTGCGAATAATGCCGCTACCAAAGCTGCAGGCTTTTCAGAAGCTAAATCTTATGTAGCGGGTATTAAGTTCTTACCAAACGCAAATATGCGTTTTATGCTGAATTACGTGATGACAGATTTTGATAATGTCATTGGTGGCGCAACAGGTGGTGTGATTGTTAACAACAAACGCGTAGATGATGAAAAAGCATTAATCATGCGCGCACAATGGATGTTCTAGTTTTAAAGTTTAAGTAACAACGCAATCTTAAAAGCCCGCTCAAGTAGCGGGCTTTTTTTATGCTTTAATTCAAATCATTTAACTACTTTTGACGCAATTGAGTAGGTGTGTATTAAAATAGCACTTGCTTATAAATCATTACAAAAAGAAGCTCTTATGTATAAACATCCATTGATTAATCGCGACAAAATGACACCGCAGGAAGCGCTCAGTTTGTTAATTGAAGGTAATGAACGTTTTTCTAACAATCAAACTGAACATAAAGATTTAAGGACATTAGTTGATTTAACACTGCATGCACAACATCCATTTGCGGCGATTTTGAGTTGCAGTGATTCACGCGCACCGACTGAATTTATATTTGATCAGGCGCTTGGTGATATTTTTAGCGTGCGATTAGCTGGCAATATTGCCTCAAGAAAAGCGATTGGCAGCCTTGAGTTTTCATGTAAATACTTGGGTAGTAAATTAGTAGTGGTA
>JBDSHU010000139.1:0-6434 GCA_039918335.1 Methylotenera sp.
TTTGTATTTATTTCTTGTATAGATAACTCTTGCAAACTAATCTCTCCAAAACAACTCATATTCAGGTGATATACAAAGTGGTATATTACACTGATTAAATACATTATTAAATACGACAATTCACGATGTTGAAAGTGCCAAAAATCTCACAAATATTAATCGACCAATTCGGTCGCAGAGTAGATTACATCCGCTTATCCATTACAGACAGATGCGATTTTCGCTGTGTGTATTGCATGAGCGAAGACATGACTTTTTTACCGAGAGAAGAGGTATTAAGCCTTGAAGAATGCGCACGTTTAGTAAAAGTTTTTGTATCTTTAGGTGTAAGCAAAGTACGTATCACCGGCGGCGAGCCCTTAGTGCGCAAAAATGCCCTGTGGTTATTTGAAGAAGTCGGCAAGCTAGACGGTCTCAATGAGTTAGTGCTTACTACCAACGGCAGCCAGCTAGAGAAGCAAGCACAAAATTTACGCAACGCAGGTGTTAAGCGCATTAACATCAGCGTGGATAGTCTAGATGCAGCGCGTTTCAAAAAAATCACTCGCACCGGTGAGTTAGATAAAGTGTTGCGTGGCATACAAGCGGCAAAAAAAGCAGGCTTTGAAAATATCAAGCTCAATACCGTATTGATGCGTGGCGTGAATGATGACGAGGCACTTTCATTAGTCGATTTTGCGATTAAACAAGCAATTGATATTTCATTCATTGAAGAGATGCCTTTAGGCGATGTAGACCATTCACGCGAATCTACATTTTGCAGTAACTTGGATACACTGAAAATACTCCAAAATGAGTATTCACTCATTGCAAGTACAGAGTCCACCGGCGGTCCGGCACGATACTGGCGCGTAGCCAATACCAAAACTAAAATAGGCTTTATTTCGCCACATTCGCATAATTTTTGTGAGTCATGTAACCGCGTACGCATCACTTGTAAAGGCGAGTTGTACTTATGTTTGGGCCAGGAAGATAAAGTAGATTTAATGCCACTGTTAAGAGATTACCCCAATGATGACCAGCCATTAATTACAGCAATTTTAGGCAGCATGGCAATTAAACCAAAAGGCCATGACTTTGATTTACGTCGTGTAGCACCAGCCGTGATTAGATTTATGTCGCATACTGGCGGTTAATTGATTGATGATTTCAAGCATTATTCTGTCAGGCGGGCGCGCTACACGTATGGGTGACATAGATAAAGGCTTGATCACATTGCAAGGAAAACCTCTCGTCCAATATGTCACTGAATGTTTAAAATCCCAAGTAGATGAAATCATTATCAATGCCAATCGCGAAATTATCAGCTATCAAGCCTTAGGTTATACCGTGTTACAAGACGAAACCGCAGATTTTATAGGTCCGTTGGCGGGAATCAATTTAGGCCTAAAGCACGCTAAACATGATTACCTTCTCGTTGCGCCTTGTGATTCGCCCTTACTGCCGCCAGATTTAGCACAGCGTTTATACGCAAGCTTACTCAAACACAATGCCGACATTGCTATAGCCACGAGCGATGGTGACGCACACCCTGTATTTTGTTTATGCAAAAAAAGTGTGTTGCCTAGCTTAACGCATTATCTACAAGAAGGTGGCCGCAAGGTAAGTGCCTGGCAAAAAAGCTTGAATTATGTTGAAGTGGATTTTAGCGACAAGGCGGAGGCTTTTATTAACCTGAATACTTTTGAAGATTTAGCCACACTGGAATTAAAGTTAAGCCATGCATAATTTACCGATATTAGGCATCTGCGCTGCGGGCAGCAACGCAGGTAAAACCACCTTAATTACCCAGTTAATTCCTGAACTTGCGAAACGTCGTATCAGAGTCTCTGTGATTAAACATGCTCACCATCAATTTGATATTGATTACCCCGGTAAAGACAGTTACCAGATTCGTGAATCTGGCGCGGTGCAAACTTTAATTGCCTCTGGCAGACGTTGGGCGTTGATAACTGAAATGAATCGGACTCCTAGCCATTCAGATGAAGCAGATTTAAATGAATTGCTAAAACAATTCAATCCAGACTATGCTGATCTAATTTTGGTGGAAGGCTTTAAGTCAGCTTCCATCCCGAAAATTGAAGTGTATAGAGCGAGTATGAATGCACCTTTATTGGCAGCTACTGATAAAGATATCATTGCTGTGGCTTCTGATCTGCAGCTAGATTTAACACTGCCAACTTTAGACTTAAATGATATTTCTGCAATTGCTGACTTTATAATGCTTGAAGTTCTTAAACTAGACGCTGTAAATCCATGACCATCCCTACTTCATTATCGCAAATCGTTGCAGACCCAAGCTGTATGGACGACTACGACCCAAACTCCATGCCTGTGGTAAAGGCTAGGCAATTCATCAAGCAATTCTTGAGTCCAGTCTCTCAAACTGAACGTTTACCGATACGTGAAACTCTGGGTCGTATTATTGCCAGCGATATATTGTCACCTGCCAACGTGCCTAACTATGATAATTCGGCAATGGATGGCTATGCGTTTAATGCAGATGACATTTGTGTAAACAAACCCACCAGCTTAAGAATGGTCGGCACTGTTTTTGCGGGTAAATCTTTCGACGGAAAATTAGCAAGTGGTGAATGTGTTCGCATCATGACAGGCGGCATGCTACCCGCAGGTGCTGATACCGTTATCATGCAGGAAAGAGTTAACGTAGAAGGTGCGCACATCACTTTTAGCGACCCGCCTAAGCGCGCCATGAACGTACGTTATGCAGGTGAAGATTTAAGGCAGGGTCAAATGGTATTAGCTGCCGGCCACATGATGCGCGCTGCCGATCTAGGCTTGGTTGCTTCACTGGGTGTAAGCGAAATTACCGTTTATCGTAAACTTAAAGTTGCGTTCTTTTCTACCGGTGATGAATTAGCCAGCGTTGGTGAACCATTAAAAACTGGTCAAGTTTACGATAGCAACCGCTACAGCTTGTTTGGCATGCTCAATCGCTTAGGGGTAGAAACGATAGATTTAGGCGCTATTCCAGATGAGCCAGATTTATTGGAAAGTACGCTGCTCTCAGCTTCCAGCCAAGCAGATGCAGTCATTACCAGCGGCGGAGTTTCTGTAGGCGAAGCCGATTACATGAAGCTTTTATTAGCCAAGCACGGTCAAGTGGTATTTTGGAAAATCGCCATGAAGCCGGGCAGGCCTTTAGCTTATGGCAAGATTCAAGGCGACAATGGAAAAACTGCTCATTATTTTGGCTTACCAGGCAACCCAGTGGCAGTGATGGTCACGTTTTATCAATTTGTACGTGAAGCTATGTTAGTGCTGATGGGACAACCGAATCCGGCACCTTTGCCTATGTTTAATGTCGAGTGCACGGAACCTATTAAAAAGATGACTGGCCGTACCGAGTTCCAACGTGGAATATTGTTTGCTGATGCAAATGGCAGTTGGAAAGTAAAGCCCACTGGCGCGCAAGGCTCTGCAATATTAAGCTCCATGTCACTCGCTAATTGTTTTATTGTACTGAATGAAACTGTTGGCAACCTTGATGCTGGCGCGATAGTACAAGTGCAAGTATTGGATGGCATTGTTTAAAGGTTAACGAGAGTATTGGCTGAGTTTAGCTAAATATGGCCAATAGCAATGTTCACCCCGCCACAGACGTAACCTTATTGTATAATTTTTTATTTAATTAACCCCTTAACACTCTAGGCCTCTTTGCTTCCTTGAATATCGCTGTAAAACATTCAACAACTAGTCATTTCAATACTGGTGAAAACACGCTGATATGGGCAATTATCTGCTCAATATTGCTGCATGCATTATTCGCGTTCGTCATACCTAATATCCAAATTAATGAAGTTAAAAAACCTGAGATATTAGAAGTTGAGTTAGTAAGCAAGCCAGAACCGCCGGCTGTAGTACTACCAGAGCCAATTCAACCGCAACCAGAACCACCTAAACCCGAACCCATTAAGCCCAAGCTTGAACCTAAAGTTAAGTCTCCGCCAATTCCTGCCGTGATAAAAGACGAGCCAACTTACATAGCGCCGCCGCCCACACAACCTGAAGTGATTGCAGTAGCGCCTAAAGTTGAAGCGCCTCCATCACCCATGCCGCCTGCGGCCGTTGTAACACCAGCAGTTGAACCCAATCAGGCCGATATTCGCGCAGCAAACGGTGACTATGGCAATACCTTATGGGGAGCAATCAGTAAGCATAAGCAATATCCTCGAATCGCGCAGATGCGAGGCTGGCAAGGTGAGGCCGTTGTTGAATTACAGTTGGATGGTAATGGCAAATTAAAGTCGAAAAAAATCATTAAAAGTAGCGGGTATGAAGCTTTGGATAAGCAAGCATTAGAAATGGTCGATAAGGCAACGCCTTTTCCTCCACCGCCAGAAGCTTTACGTGGTAGTAACTTTAGCATTACCGTACCCATTCCATTTAAGCTGGAATAACTTAACCTTGCTACATTGCATGAAGCAAGACATAGAATAAAAACGTAGCTCTAAATCCATGTTCAAAAAAAACAAATCCCTCAAAGACTTATTGCTCATTCATGAGCTTGCCTTTATTTTACTTATCATTTTGGCAGCTACCGCAGGTGCAATCGGCATTCATCTATGGGAAAAATCTAGCCAGGAAGCCAATCGTATCAGCTCCTTAGTCACCGAGGTACAGCAAACTCGCGGTGATTTATATAGGCAGATGAAAGAATTATTCGATGCCTATTTTTTAGATGATTTAGGTGCGCGTGAAGAATATAACCAATTTACTATATCGGTCGAAAAACACTTCTCTCAATTGAATGCCATTGCCGTAAGTGCCGCTGAAAAAGCCGCCATTAACGAGTTACACGCTAGTTATAAAGAATTTGTATTTGAAACGTCCACGCTTTTTGATCAACGACAAGGCATTAACAATGATGCCACCAAGAACGCCATCAAACACGCATTAAACGCGGGCCTAGAAACCGGCCTTTTTAAGCGTTATGAAGATATTCTTGCCCGTACCGAGAAACTGCTTAGCCAACAGCAAAATGTGCTGGATAAACGACTGAAAGACTCCAAACGCACATCAACCATTTTGCTGATTATCCCGCTGCTTTTAGCCATACTTTTGCTGATATTTTCTCGAGTATTTTTAAACCGTGCGATTGTAAAACCTATTAACGGTGTGCTAAAAGCTACGGCAGAAATCAGCGCCGGCAATCTTGCTCATCGCGCACCAGAAGAAGGCGTGGCAGAACTGGCCTCAGTATCAAAAGCGATTAATGAGATGGCCGATAAATTAGTCATTAGCCAAGAAACCTTAGTGCGAACTGAAAAACAAGCTGCCCAAGGTTTACTCGTACCCATGTTAGCGCACAATATCCGTAACCCCTTAGCAAGCATACGTGCGATTGCACAAGTGCTGGATACGCCTGAGCATGATGCAGAAACGCGAGATTCATTAGTTGGCATTATTAGCACGGTGGACAGGCTGGAACGGTGGACCGGCGCCCTACTTGCATATCTGCATCCGCTCAAACCCCAACCGAGCAATACTCGAATTAAAGACATTGTAGAAGGGGCATTAGCGCCACTGCAGCAAAAGATTAAAGAGAAAGCAATACTTGTAAAACTACCAGCTTGGCCTAAAAACGATGCTATTTTCACTGACTCACACTTGCTTGAGCAAGTGATTTATAACTTATTGTTAAATGCGATTGATGCCTCGCAAAAGTCTAGTCATCTAGAAATTACACTTAAGGTAATGCCAGAAGAATTCAAACTGCAACTGCTGGACCAAGGCTGTGGCATGCCTTTTACCCCAGACCCTAGCGCCATGAGCGCTCCTACCACCAAAAGGTTTGGCACTGGCTTGGGTATTCCATTTGCCTTTAAAGTGTGTGATGCGCTTGGTAGCACGCTAAAATTTGACGCTAGACCTGCAGGCGGAACGATGATTACGATATTCTTACCCAAGCATTTAAACTAAACTTGAGCATTTAAACTAAACTTGAATATTTGAACTTGCTGGAAAATTAAAAGCCTTATTCCTAATAATCAGCATTTAATTCCGCGGTTAATAAAGTGTTCATTATAAATATTGTCATTTTCATGACATATCCTATTGCCTTAGTCAGGCTTTTTATCAACAATGTAGGGAGACTTAATAGTGACAGTGGACAATACTGCAATGCTTAATCAACCAGTACCAGATTTTCAGTTACCTGCGACTAGCGGCAAAACGTTTCAACTTTCAGATTATCTTGGTAAAAACTTAATTATTTACTTTTACCCAAAAGACTCAACACCCGGTTGCACAACGCAAGGCATGCAATTTAGGGACGCTTACGCAGAGCTTCAATCAAATAATACTGAAGTATTTGGTATTTCACGCGATAGCTTGAAATCTCATGAAAATTTCAAGGCAAAATTCAGCTTTCCCTTTGAATTACTCGCTGATACTGAAGAATTAGCCTGTGC
>JBDSHU010000140.1:0-6944 GCA_039918335.1 Methylotenera sp.
AATTAGTAATTGCTGAAATCATTAATAAACAAAGCCTGCTGACTGATTCTCCACTTTCATACTCCATTAACACTTTTTTAAATGTGTTCTTAATTAAATAAATGCCTGTATTAACATTGACCTATCGATAAATAAGCATCAACGGCTAGTGTTAATAAATTGAATCACTTTTGATATTTTCCAAAAATGCGTCTTAACTGCTTCGTCAGAAAAGTGGTTATTTAGTTTATTCGACATCTTCATAAATATAGTCTTTTCAATTTCAAGTGAATTGATTAGCGCTTTTGCTAAAGCCTTCTTATCGCCTAAAGGAAATAGCTGACCTACTTCCTTAACGACTTCTGCACCGCCTCCGCAATTAGAACATATAATCGGCAGCCCTGCTGCCATTGCCTCTAGCAGCACCATACCAAAAGGCTCATGGTCAGATGTTAATGTAAACACATCAAATGCTTTGAAGTATTTTCTACCCTCTAGAATTTTCCCAGTGAATATTACATGCTCACTAATACCTAAACTCTTTACTAATTCTTTTAAATCTGACTCTAATGGTCCTGAACCCATAATAAGTAGAATACTTTGCGCGGGTAATTTAGGTAGTGCTTCGTGAAATCCACGAATTAGAGTTGCTTGATCTTTGTCATGATGCAGCCTGCCGACGTTCCCCACAACCCAGGCATCTTCTGGCAATGCTAAAAACCTTCTTGCATCAGTCCTAGGTAACTGACTCGCTTGAGTCGCCTGTACATCAATGCGGTTATAAAGAGTTTGTATGCGCTCTTTTGGCCACTTAGGCAATTCTTTACGTATATCATCACGAACAGAGTCTGATACACCTAATAGCAACAATCTACTCCGAAATATATTGACCAATAGTCTACGTGAGAATCGTCCAAAATCATTATAGTTGTGGTGAATGCTAATGACAGGTAAGTTAGTTGCTAGTAAAGCAACATAAGTCGGTTTAGCGCGATGTGCAATACAAAATGCAAAGTCTTCACTCGCAACAATCTTTCTGATTTTAGCAATTGCGTTTAACTTTAAGCCACTGACTTGATTACTTTTGTAGCCAAGAAAAATAACTTCATCTGAGCAAGTGCCTCGCTCAACCTCCGGGTCGGCTTCACCTGTGAGATAAACGGTTAAGACTTTATATTCAGTATCTTCAAATAGCTTTGAATACTGTCTCGCACAATCAAGAAAAGGTGGGTAATAACTGTGGCAAATCTGTAAGACGCGCAAAGAGTGTCTCCAAAAGCAACTTCGAATTTAAACGCGATAAAACTCACGGTACCAATTTGTAAATTTTATGACGCCTTCTGGCAACCGAGTAGTTGGTTTGAATCCAACCCAGCTTTCTAATGCATTGGTGTCTGCATAAGTTGCTACAACATCTCCAGCTTGCATAGGTAAAAACTCTTTTTGGGCTACTTTCCCTAATGCGCGTTCTAAATAAGCAATAAAATCCATGAGTTTTTCAGGCTGGCTATTACCTATATTAAATATACGATAAGGCGCATCGCTAGTGGATGTATTTAAACTTGTGTCTAAAGTTGCAGGTTTATCAAGTGTGCGAAGCACGCCCTCAACAATGTCATCAATATAAGTAAAGTCACGCATCATGTTACCGTGATTAAATACCTTAATCGGCCTGTCATTTAGGATTGCGTCAGCAAATAAAAAGGGTGACATATCTGGGCGACCCCACGGACCATAGACCGTAAAAAACCTCAAACCTGTCGTTGGTATTTTGTACAAATGGCTATAAGTATGTGCCATCAGCTCATTCGCTTTTTTTGTAGCGGCATATAGGCTGACAGGATGGTCGACGTTATCAGTCTCAGAAAATGGCATTTTAGTGTTGCCGCCATATACACTGGACGAACTTGCATACACTAAATGTTGCACATTATTGTGTCTGCAACCTTCCAAAATATTGGTAAATGCTACCAGATTACTGGTGCTATAAGCATGAGGATTTTGTAATGAATAGCGAACGCCAGCCTGTGCCGCTAAATGTATGGCCCTAATTGGCTTTTCATGCTCAAACAACGCGGCTGTTGCTGCCTGTTCGGCTAAATCCAGCTTGATAAACTTAAAATTTCCAGCATTAGAATGTGCTTTGATTGAAGCAAGCCTGGCTTCTTTTAAACGTACGTCATAATAATCATTGAGGTTATCAACCCCAATCACGGTATCGCCGCGCTCAAGCAGTTTAATAGCTACATGGTAACCAATAAATCCTGCCACGCCTGTAACTAACACTTTCAATGGCTCTACCTTATCAATTCACTAAACGTCCGACAGCTTGATATTCAATACCAGCATTTTTAACTGTCGCTGGGTTGTATATATTACGTCCGTCAAAAATAATATTGGCTTTAAGCGCTTGTTTAACCATAGAAAAATCAGGGCTTCGAAACTCTTTCCATTCAGTGACAATTGCCAGCGCATCAGCATTCTTTAATGCGTCCATCAGGTTATCTGCGAACTTAAGTCGCGTTTCATCTTTGAAAATTCTTTTTGCTTCGTCAATAGCAACAGGGTCGTAGGCTGTGACAGTTGCACCGGCCGCAATTAAATCCTTAATCAACTCTCGGCTTGCCGCCTCACGCATATCATCCGTATTGGGTTTAAATGCCAACCCCCATAAAGCAAAATGTTTGCCTGATAGATTATCACCGAAATGTGCTTTAATTTTTTGAGTCAGAATATGTTTTTGAATATCGTTAGCTTCCTCAACCGCATTCAGCACTTTTAAATCATAGCCATTATTTTTACCAGTTTTAATCAACGCTTTCACATCTTTAGGAAAACAAGACCCGCCATAACCGCAGCCTGGGTAAAGAAAATCGTAACCAATCCGCGGATCTGAACCGATGCCTTTGCGTACTGATTCGATATCAGCACCTAATATTTCAGCAAGATTCGCCAATTCATTCATGAAACTAATACGGGTTGCCAACATGGCATTGGCAGCATATTTTGTCAGTTCAGCAGAACGCACATCCATCATCACTAAGCGTTCATGGTTACGCTGAAATGGAGCATATAAAGTACGCATGAGTTGAATCGCCTTCTCGTCCTCGGCCCCAACGATGATGCGATCTGGCCGCATAAAATCATCAACGGCTGCGCCTTCTTTGAGAAACTCCGGGTTAGACACTACACTGTAAGGTAACTGCACATTACGCAGCGCAAGCTCCTCAGCAATTGCAGCTTTCACTTTATCTGCAGTGCCTACGGGCACGGTAGACTTATCAACAATGACTTTATAGTCAGTCATATGCTTGCCGATGTTTCTTGCGGCAGCCACTACATATTGCAAATCTGCTGACCCATCTTCATCTGGCGGTGTACCTACGGCAATAAATTGCACTGTACCGTGTTGCGCTGCCTGCTCAACATCCGTTGTAAATTTTAAGCGCCCTGCTGCAACATTACGGCGCACCATCTCAAGTAAACCAGGCTCATGAATTGGGATGTCGCCGTCTTCCAGGATTTTTATTTTTGCCGGGTCTAGATCTAAGCATAAAACATCATTGCCAACTTCAGCCATGCATGTTCCGCTAACCAAACCGACATATCCCGTGCCAATTACACTTATCTTCATCGCTTTATACTCTAAATAAAATCATCTGAACTAGTTTCCATCATCAGCATTACATGCTGCGCCAAAACCAAGCGCCACTAACTTTTTATTTTTCTTTAAGTAAGGCTGGAATTCTTCTAACTTACAATCCGCATTGGGAAAAATTTCAGTCAATTGGTCTGCTTCAATCAGTAAAATCATCGACTCATGATTTTTTCTCATCTCATTCAGTGCAGTTTTATCTAAGCTCTGCACAGGTTTACTCGCATAATAAATCAGGCGGCTATCAATATCACCATAGGCATATAGCTGCGGTTCATTTACAGTAGCGCTCCAAACTCGAAATTTAGGAAACACGGACACTCGGTAATCAAATACACGCGCTTCTGCCAGTGTATAAAAACCAGCAAATATCATTGGCAGAAGAATACCCAAGGCTAATATACCTATTTTAATCTGCCGATTGACGCCTTCAAAAATGCTTGCGAGTTGCACACCTAACACTATTGCAAGAAATGGGTAGATGGGTAGTAAATACTTTGCATGCTTGTTACTAAATGCTGAAAACACGATTAGCGGTACAACAATGGCCAGCACAGGAATAATGAAAGGCAGCTGGTCTCGATAGCGTTTGAACAAGGCCTTAGGTTTGACTAATAAAAGTCCAGCCAACAGTAAAAAATCAACGACAATCCATCCAATATAGCTCAATATTGGTTTTACGTTATTATCGCCCTGCATTTTCCCGACCATGTCACGCTTGATAATCGTCGCCCATATATCAGGACCCAGTTTCATTGTTACGACGATATACCAGGATAAACTTACCACCAGAAAAATTAACCATCCCGTCTTGTTTGTCAGCAGTTGTTTTACTCTAGCGTCTTTTGTCCAGAATGCTGTGAAAATTAAGGGCAAAGTCACAAATAACAATGCAACAGGACCCTTGGTGAGTACGGCTAAACCTAACAAGAAATAACTCAGATAAATCCAATATCTATTCCCTTCCTGCTTGATGTAATGTACTGCTGAAAATATTGCACCTACACATAATGCTGTGAGGAGCATTTCTATTTCTGCACGACGTGCCAACATTGCAAACCCAGCATTTGCAATCAACAATTGTGTCGTGAATAAAGCGGCCCATATGCCAAAATATTTACTTGTATATTGATAAGCCATGTAGAGCACAGCCAATGCAGCCAAGGCAGAAGGCAGTCTTAGCGTCCATTCAGTGACCCCTCCGAACAAATAAGAAAAGCTTGCTGAGATCCAATACAAGAAAGGCGGTTTAGTGAGATACAACTCACCATTAAGGCGGGGTATCAACCAATCCCCGCTGTTAAACATCTCTTTAATCGCTAAAGCTCTACGTCCCTCATTTAACGACATGAGGTTCATACTGCCTAATCCCCACAATATGGCAATTACACCGAGTAATACGGTAATACCTAATAAACGTTGATAGTACTTAGAGAAGTCGTTATTCACGGCTGATTGACGACCCAAAAAGAGATTGTCTTAACCTTAAGCATCCTTTAGGCATCTTTTGTATCTGGATTTTGTAAAGTTTGTTTTTGGGCGTTACGCTTAATCAGAATAAGGTTTCTTGCATACACAATGGTGCCAGGCAACTGCCCTAAAATAATGATAGGTTCTACCTTATGAAACCCATAAGCCAACACCGTCAAGCCCCCTATCAAACTGAAATACCAAAAGCTGATTGGAATTAAACTTTGCTGATGGCGTTCACTGTGTATCCATTGCACAATAAATCGCATCATAAACAAGGTTTGGCCTAATAAACCTATACATAGCCAAACCAATTCTGTCGTTGGCATATCACTTACATAATGCCGTGCAGCCTCAATAATATGCCCTAAAAAATAACCTAATCCGTGGTCCATTAACTGTTATCCATTACTGTTGGTATTTTTGCACGTCGTTGCAACCAAGCCACGCCAAATAAATCTACGATGCCGACCATTAACCTGTCTAGCGTTCCATAATTGGATTTACCATGTTCTCGGTTACGATGACTGACGGGTACGGAAACGATTAGTCCACCACGTCGCTTAATCAGCGCAGGTAAGAATCGGTGCATATGATCAAAATAGGGTAAATCTAGAAATGCCTGACGTGAAAATAATTTAAGACCGCAGCCTGTATCGGGCGTGTCGTCCTGCAACATGCGAGATCTCACGCCGTTAGCGACTACTGATGATATTCTCTTTATCCATGTATCCCGACGGCTGGCACGGCGATTTCCGCCAACTAGCTCCACACCCTGTGCAAGGGCAGCCAAAAGCTTAGGTATATCTGCCGGATCATTCTGACCGTCACCATCTAAAGTCGCCACCCAATCATAGCCTGCCGCTTTTACACCCGACCTCACTGCTGTGCTTTGCCCACAACTTTTCTTGTGGCGCAAAATTCGCAACTGTGAATACTGGCTTTGTAATTGTTTTAGTCGACTAAACGTATCATCGGTACTACCGTCATCAATATAAATAATTTCATGCTCAATCACCCCGTTTAAGGCAGTATGAATTTCTAAAATCAAGCCTGAAACATTGTCCTGCTCGTTACGTACAGGCACTACTACTGAAATTTGGCTAGGCGGCGTAAATGTAGTCATTCAATCAAAAGCCTTTCAATATCTCTATAATTTTTAACCCTTGCAATTTTAATCTAAAAGACTACTAATATTACGCATCACATTAAGATTATTAGCGCTACAGTAGGCTTGCCAATCGGGGACTTCAGTCCAATCGCTGATAAAAACAAAATCCAGTCCAGCGGCAGACGCCGCTTCAAAATCATATTTACTATCACCTAAAAACAAAGCTGGAAACTGCAAGCTACCATTTGCTTTTTCACGAGCAAGTACTTCATCTTTATTATCGGGGCTACCAAAAATACCTCCGTCAAATAATGAACCTAAACTGATGCTCGATGATAGGTTGCGATTTGCAAATAAAGTACGTAACTCTTGCTGATCGCCGCCTGAAAGTATGGTCCATTTAGCGTTTGGAGTCGCATTCCGTAATTCCAGCAGGCCAGGTGCAATCTCGCAAGCCATTAACCCCACTTCTAATTCACGGCCAAATTCGTCCAACAAGGCCTGAATAGTTTCTTTCGTGGCTGGTTTATGCAAAATCTCCCGCAGGTAATAATCGAATTTGTGATAACGCGAAATGCCGCCTAATTTCACATGGTAATCCACCAAGGCTTGGGCTTGTTTGTCCGTGGCGCCTAGATTTTTGGCTGTGCGAAAATAGGCTTCCGTTTTCACTATGTTTGAATCCAGCACCACGCCATCGCAATCAAATACGATGCATTTATAACTTTT
>JBDSHU010000141.1:0-2585 GCA_039918335.1 Methylotenera sp.
ATGGGCCGGGTTTCTACATGTGTACCGATCACTTGTAAAAATCGCTCAGGCGAGCCGGAAAGCACCTGCAAATGACCGAAATTCATATATGCCATGAACGGTGCCGGGCTAATTTCTCTCAGTTTATTATAGGCAACCCAGCTATTTCCAGTTGCCTGTGCGGAAAATCGTTGAGCAAGATTGACTTGATAACAATCACCTTCAGTAATGTAATGTTTGATCTTGTTAAAAGCATTGGCGTATTGACCAAAATCCATATTGCTCGTAATTGGCGTTGTTAATGCAAATTTCTCGACATTAATCGTAAAAGGCTCATCAAATAAAGCACATAGCGCAGCCCAATTGTCATGCGTAGCTTGCTGAAATCCATGAGAAACCAAACAAGCCGTTTTTTCACGATGGTCAACTACCACTGCCCAATCGTAAATACCTAGCATCATCTGTGGTATTGATCCATTTTCCAGGCCAAGATTAGCTATTTTTGCTTCGCGGCGCATTAAATCATAACCAAAGTAACCAACGGCACCACCACTAAATGGCAAGCTATTTTGTGCCGCCTGGTATGGTGCTAATAACTGGTTAAGTACTACAAAAGGGTCATCATGGCTAATCGTTGTTTGACCATTTTGTACAATTTCGGTGTGTATTTCATTCAAAATTTCAACACTACTAATTGTGATAAAAGGGTCAGCAACCAAAATGTCGTAGCGTCCATATTGACCTTGAGGTTGGCCGCTATCTAAAAAAATCGCCCAGGTCTTATGACTTATACGTGTAAATAAATCTGCAGTGTTAGGCTGATATTTTAGAGTGTATTTAAGTAAGGGCATGCTAATGAAGTCTGGTTTTATGTTTTACTGAATGCTAGGTTTGTGGATGCAGGGGTTATAGATACTTGATTTTTAAATGCCAGATAAGCAACCGCAACAGCAGGTAAGCAAACACTAGCCCAATGCGTTGTATTTTTCAAATTAAGTAACGAAGCATCAATATCATTTTCTATATTATTTTCGATCAATTGTGCAATATCAACATATTCAATCTTCATTAAAGACGCAATTTCTTTAGCTAAAAAACTTCCTGTCCCTGCGCCAATAACTACCATCTTGCTAGTTCGATCATTATTTTTCATGCGTGAAATATGTTTATTCGCAACTGCTTTTAAACGCATCAACTGTTGTGTTTTAAATTCATGAGCTAACGCAATCCAGTCATCTAAATTAGCGTCTTCCACATCATGTCCTATCATACGCGCAATGCGCCTCGCACTTGATAATTCGGTTTTATCTTTTCCATCAGCGGTATCTGCCATGTCGTCTGCGGCTTGTAAATCGCCAGTCAAACGATACATGTCCGCTGTCGTAGCAAAATACTCTGCCGCAACTGATGTCACGTGATTCTTAAAGTTAACTTTTTGTGCCACGGCCATTAAGGGTGTACGCACCACGCCAGTGTAAACCAGCTCTTCTGTTTGCATGCGCGATGCATCTGTAAAACCTAAGCAAGTTGGATAATTATTTTCCAGCAGAACAAAATCAGACGTCGTGCTACCACTATCAATCAATAAGCCATGTTGAGATTTTTGTAATCTCTGCAATTGCAAGCCAATATAACTGGCGCTGGCGAGCCAGTTAGCTGATGCGATATGCCGCCAATGTTGATCCACTTCATCTAATGTCACAAAATGAGTATCTGCAGCATTGATGTCAGATAGTCCTGCATAAAACAGTGTGCTACCCATTAATTTAGCCTCCATCACATTGCTAATAGCGCTAACGCCCGCTTGGCGATTGGCAAACAGATCCACCAGTTCGCCTGTCATCGTAATAGCGTGCAGCAAGGGCTGATGCGTGAATGTATTTAATACCACATCAATCGCAGCCTCAAGCTCAAATAAACCGCGCCAAAGTGCACAAGGCACTTGCACCACATTTAGCAGTGTTCCATTAGCATCAAGCAACGCCGCTTTTAAATGCGCTCCACCTACATCCCAACCTATGATTTGATTATCCATGACGACTTAATTATTCTCACTCAATCCATTAACACTGATTTCTACCGATTTATTCGCTAAATTTTCGGGTAATTTGAAAGATGGATTATCGATTAAATCCATTATCAACTGTGCTGGATTGCAATTGAGTGATTCGCGCAAACCAATGTAAGAGGTGGTGATTCTGGGGTTGATTTCCACCACATAAATAGCTTCACTATTAACAATCACATCGATACCGATATACCCATTTAAACCAGGTAAGGCTTTAGCAATGCGATTAGCCAGCGTTTCAAAGGCTGCTTGATAAGTACTTAAACCATTCACCACAGAACCTTGATATTGAATTGCCGCTTGATTACGCTCTATTGTCTTGATTGCAATCTTTTGCTGATTACAACTTAATAGCCAAGCTTTTCCAGCTTTGCACAATACAGAAATGCTGGCGGGAATACCTGTTTGGTAAGGTTGAATGATATAGCCAGCTTGCTTTTCTTGATTAAGAGTTAACCAATCTAACAAGACTGCAAAGTCACTAAAATAGAAAGTGTCATTGCACCCGGCCCCATCATTGGGTTTAACGATATAGCCA
>JBDSHU010000142.1:0-3398 GCA_039918335.1 Methylotenera sp.
CGTGCGCGCAGGCAGATGGTGGTGGGAAGACCCATTGAATAAAGAATGCGGTCTTCATACAAAAAAATAGCCCGTTTGCAAGTATCTATTAAGTTAAATTAAAATATTAAAATCACATCATAAGCAGTTGAATATGTTAAATAAAAAACCATCGGAACATCAAGCCCTGTCTCATTTAGACTGGCTGGAATCAGAAGCCATCTATATTCTGCGTGAAGTTGCTGGGCAATGCTCTAATCCAGTATTGTTATTTTCAGGGGGTAAAGACTCTCTATGTATCTTACGTTTAGCAGAGAAAGCTTTCCGTCCAGGTAAATTTCCATTTCCGTTGATGCATATTGATACAGGTCACAACTATCAAGAAGTGATTGATTTCCGCGATCAACGTGCGGCGGAATTAGGTGAGCGCTTAATCGTACGTTCAGTGGAAGATTCCATGAAACGTGGCACAGTCGTGCTTAAAACGCCTGATGAATCACGCAATAAACATCAATCTGTGACCTTACTGGAAGCGATTGAAGAGTTTGGTTTCGACTGCTGCATCGGTGGTGCGCGTCGCGATGAAGAAAAAGCGCGTGCTAAAGAACGTATCATGAGTTTCCGCGATGAGTTTGGTCAGTGGGATCCTAAAAATCAACGTCCTGAACTTTGGAGCCTTTACAATGCTCGCTCACACAAAGGTGAAAATATTCGCGCCTTCCCAATCTCTAATTGGACGGAAATGGATGTTTGGCAATATATCGAACGTGAAAATCTAGGACTGCCTAGCATTTACTTTGCACATAACCGCCCTATCGTAATGCGTGGCGGTGCGATTATGCCGGTAACTGATATCACGCCAGCAAAAGCGGGTGAAGAAATCATTGATATGCAAGTGCGTTTTAGAACAGTGGGCGACATTACATGTACGGCTCCTGTGATTAGTGATGCCGATACCATTGCGAAAATCGTACTTGAAACTGCAACAACAACGATTACTGAGCGTGGTGCAACCCGCTTGGATGACCAAACCTCAGACGCTTCAATGGAACAGCGCAAAAAAGAAGGCTATTTCTAATGAGTACCGTAAATAACAAAGTGAATACAACCCATAGCGACTCGCTGCTCCGCTTTATGACTTGCGGCAGCGTAGATGATGGTAAAAGCACACTGATTGGACGTTTGCTGTTCGATACCAAAACCATTTTGGCTGACACGCTGACACAAATGGCGCGCACCTCAGAAAAACGTGGATTGACTGCGGTCGATTTATCTCTGTTAACCGATGGGCTGCAAGCTGAACGTGAACAAGGCATTACTATTGACGTAGCGTATCGCTATTTCAGTACCGGTACTCGTAAATACATTATTGCCGATGCGCCTGGTCATGAACAATATACACGCAACATGGTGACGGCCGCGTCTACGGCGAATCTGGCGATTATTTTAATTGATGCACGTAAAGGCGTGTTGACACAAACACGTCGCCATTCTTATTTAGCGCATTTAGTCGGCATTCCACACATTGTGGTCGCGGTGAATAAAATGGACTTAGTCAATTACGACCAGGCGATTTATGACAAAATCTGTGCAGACTATTTAGTCTTTGCGAATGAAATTGGTTTGGCACAAAGCAAAAGTGCGGCCGGACATGACATTAGCTTTATTCCAATGTCTGCATTAAATGGCGATATGTTGGTGGATAGACTGGACAACATGCCTTGGTATACCGGCAACACCATGATTGAGACCTTGGAAGCGACACCTCCAGCACACTCTGAACATGCTGAACCATTCCGCTTCCCTGTGCAATTTGTTTGCAGGCCGCATGCATCAGACAATCCAGAATTACACGACTTCCGTGGTTTTATGGGTCGTGTAGAATCAGGTGAAATTGCGGTAGGTGATGCCGTGACGGTATTACCGAACGGCTATCAATCTAAAGTAAAAGCCATTCAGCTTGGTGAAGAACAATTGCAATCTGCTACGACAGAGCAAAGTATTACCTTGCTTCTCGAGGATGAAATCGATACCTCGCGCGGCGACATGATTGTTAAATCAAGTGAAATGATTGATCCTGTAAAGCAGATTGATGCATTTGTATGCTGGTTATCTGAAACGCCTTTGTCTACCGCACGCACGTATGTAGTACGTCATACCACACGTGAATCTAAAGCCAAGGTGGGTGCAATTCAATATAAAGTAGATGTGAATACGCTTGAGCAACAAACCACCACTGATTTAAAAATGAATGACATTGCGCGCATTACTTTTAAACTTGCACAGCCACTTATGGTCGATAGTTATATGGTGAATCGTGCTACGGGTGCATTTATTGTCATTGATGAAAGCACCAATAATACTGTAGGTGCAGGCATGATTATTTAGCTTATTCGCTAGTTTCCGTTACCTGCGCGTTTTAATCGCAAACAAAATCAATTAAAATAACGTATTGGCTTTTTAAGCTGTATTTTAAATACTGCAAGCTTTTAGCATATTAAGGACTATTAACATGACTTATGTCGTTACCGAAAACTGTATTCAATGTAAATTTACTGATTGCGTAGATGTATGCCCAGTAGACTGCTTTGTTGAAGGTCCAAACTTTCTTGCAATCAATCCAGATGAGTGTATTGATTGCACTCTGTGCGTTGCAGAATGCCCTGCTGAAGCAATTTTTGCAGAGGATGATGTACCAGCAGACCAACAAGCGTTTATTGCGCTGAATGCACGCTTGGCAGAACTGTGGCCGGTGATAACCTCGCGTAAACCTGCGCTTGAAGATGCTGATGCCATGAATGGTGTGCCTGGAAAGCGCGAACTTTTAATAGAATAAACTAAAGATGTTACTTAAAAGTTGTCGTGCGTTATTTAAGCGCACACTTGATAGTATCGTTTAATAAAAAAAGAGGCTTTGGCCTCTTTTTTTATTTTATTGAAAAATCCACTAATCTCATTGGTAAATTTAAAGCGCATTAAAAATATTGAGTAAAATTAAGCATGGCACCTCCACTTAAATATCTACAACACTACCCTATTGCCTTGCAAGACAAGATTCGTGAGCTGCACAATCAAAATTTGCTAGGCGATTATATTAGCAAGCGCTACACGCAAACCCATACGATACAAACCGACAAAGCACTTTACCAATTTGCTAACGAGGTTAAGCAAACTTTTTTACGCAATGCACCTTTGCTAGATAAAGTACTCTACGACAATAGATTGAGCATAGAACATCATGCGCTCGGCTTGAATACCGCCATATCCCGCGTACAAGGCGGAAAACTTAAAGCAAAAAAAGAGATTAAAGTTTCTACATTCTTTAGATCTGCCCCGACTGAGTTCTTACGCATGATAGTCGTTCATGAGCTCGCGCACTTAAAAGAACGCAATCATGACAAAGCGTTCTATCAGCTTTG
>JBDSHU010000143.1:0-2732 GCA_039918335.1 Methylotenera sp.
ACCATTACCAGTTACTACAAAATGCACATGTATTTTAGTGAACACTTTAGGTATTTCATCCGCGCGTTCCGCATCAATTTCTGCCACGCAATTTATGATGGGCTGCCGAGCTTTTTTAAGTATGGTGACTACATCAAACGAGGTGCAGGCACCCATACCGATGAGCAACATTTCCATAGGGCGCATGCCAATATTACGACCACCATTTTCTGGTGCACCATCCAATACAACGGCATGACCCGTTTCTGACTCGCCAACGAAACTAACGCCGTCTATCCATTTAATGCTTACTTTCATATTTGTTTCTCTCAACTTGTAGAAAACACCGAGCAGTGCCTTCTACCGTATAGTTAACACTTAATTATTTATTTAACATCTAGTAATTCAACATCAAAAATCAATGCGGCATTTGGTGGAATCGCGCCACCTGCACCGCGTGCGCCGTAGCCCATTTCTGAAGGAATCACTAGCGTGCGCTTACCGCCAATTTTCATGCCAGCAAAGCCTTCATCCCAGCCTTGAATCACTTGACCGCCACCTAAAAAGAAATTAAATGGCTGATTGCGATCTAAGCTGCTATCAAATTTTTTACCTTTGTTGCCTTCCGCAGTAGGGTCGAATAACCAGCCTGTGTAATGCACGGTCACGTTAAAACCCGGTTCGGCTTCACGGCCTGTGCCGACTTGGGTGTCAATTTTTTGTAACTCTGTAATATTTTGTGTCATTGCTGCTTTTTCCTGTGTTGAAGCTGAAGAGGTTGATTTTGCATTACAGCCCGCTGCGGTAAAGCAAGCCAGTAATAAAGTAATAGTGAGTATCTTTTGATGTTTCATAAATCGTCCATATTAATGATGATAAATCTAAGCTTAGCTTTAAGTCAAAAATCCGTATTAAATCGTTATTGTATGATACTAGAGATTAGTTGTGGTTCATCGCAACGCCACACTCAAATTATTGTGCATATAGCCAGTCTAACAATGCATCTTGTGCAGGTTTAGTAAGCGCAGCATTGGCGTGGTTTGCCATAAAAACGACGACATAGCGCTGGTTACTGCTACCTAATACATACCCGGCTAAAGCAAAAGCACCATTGATAGAACCCGTTTTTAAATGCGCTTTACCTTGCAAATTACTATTTTTCATACGTTTTAACATTGTGCCGTCTACTGCCAAAATAGGCATCGAGCTCATTAACTCTGGCATCACGGGGCTATAGTAAGCATTCACTAACATCTGCCCCATATGTTCCGCACTGATACGTTCAATACGCGATAAGCCGGAACCGTTTTCAATGATCAATTCATCAAATCTAAGCCCGATGGAGTTTAACCAGCGGTCCACAGCTAATGCCCCGTTGTCTTCTGTTGCTAAAACAGTGAGATTCTCAACTTCAGAATTCTCTGCAGCTAGAGTAAGCAATAACTGACGTGCCATCAGGTTATTACTCCACTTATTCATTTCGGGCAGAATTTGCGCCAACGTTTTTGAGTCTTGCTGTATGAGTTTGGTCGCATTAGCAGGCACATTTTTCGTCACTAATTTGCCATTAAAGCTACCGCCTAACTCTAGCCATAATTTACGAAACAAATGTAAGGTGTAATTATTTTCATCCATCGCCAAAAGCTCTAGATATTTTTCTTTGCAATATGGTGCATACGTCCCGCTAAAAGTGACTGTAGCCATGTCACCTGTAGACTTCACATCGTAACCCAATGTATTGCGCCATACAGAACACTGCGCAGTCACTGTTTGTTTATTGTCGGCTTTTGCATTACTGACTTTCAGCAGATTAACAATTTTAATTTCTGGCAAATTCGGTTCCTGCGTAATAGTCACCTGGTTTGCATCTGAATCAAACCGGAAACTGCTCGCCTTTAAGTTAATCGCTAAGGCGCTCGGTAAAGCGTTATAAGCACGTAAAAGCTCACCATCAAAACTCTCTGTAGATTGCACGTTAGTAGCAAAGTAACTGTTATCTATGACCAAATCACCTTTGATTTCCTTTATACCCAATTGCCGCAAACTATTCAGTAAGCGCCAAAAATCTACTGTCATAAAATTTGGGTCGCCATAGCCTTTTAAAAATAGATTGCCGTTTAGCACACCATTATTCAGTGTACCGTCAGTGTAAACTTCCGTTTTCCACCGATAAGCTGGGCCCAACAAACTTAAGCCTGCATAGCTGGTGAGTAATTTCATGGTGCTGGCGGGGTTAAGTGCTACTGATGATAAGTGCGTGAGTATCGGCGGACTTAACTTTGCAGGCTGTTCGGCCAAAGCCTGTACATAGACCGAGACGCTATCAGCAGACACGCCTGCTTTTTGCAACGCGTTATTCACCGCATCAGGCAGTTCAGATCTGGCTAACTCAATATCAGATGGCTCAATACTCAACAACTCAATATCAGACTGTTCGGCATAAGCAAACTGATACGTGCATAAACATAAAATTAAGAATAGCTTATTCATTACTTAGTCCGTTATTTAATATTATTTCAATACTTGTTATTTAAACACTAGCTTTTAAGGCGCTTTCAGTTGCCTCTAGCATAAAGTCTATCTCAGATTCAGTGATAGTATACGGTGGCATAAAATACACGGTATTACCAATTGGGCGAAGCAAGAGATTTTGTTTTAGTGCTTCCGCATAACAATCTCTTGAAAATTTTGGATTATTAGTTTTAACATCAAACGCCAAAATCATGCCTTGATGCCGCAAATGCTCAATAGGC
>JBDSHU010000144.1:0-9680 GCA_039918335.1 Methylotenera sp.
CAGCGAAGGCGCTGGCCATAGTCATCATAAGGGTGCAGATGGTCCTGCTACGCCTAAGGCTGGGCTTGAAGAGCATGCACAAATGAATAATGCTGAAAAAGGAGAATCGCATGAGCACTAATACACAACATGCAGCAATCAAATCTCACACTTTAATCGCGCTTGTCAGTGCCAGTTTTGCGCTAGGCGGTTGTGCAACCTTTTCTAAAGATGGTGGTTTTGGCGCTGTACAAGATGCTACTCAAAAACACATCAAGCAAGAGGTTGTTTGGCCAAAAACGGAAAGTGAAAAGAACAAAGTCACTGAACGTGTAAACGAATTGTTATCAAAACGTTTAGACGCAGATCAAGCCGTACAAGTAGCGCTACTGAACAATAAAGGGTTACAGGCAGATTTTTATAATCTTGGTATTTCGGAATCAGATTTAGTACAAGCTGGTCGTTTGCCTAATCCTAAGTTCTCTATGCTTTATACACGTAATGACGGTGATTATAAGATCGAACAAATACTGACTTTTAATATTTTCTCGCTTTTAACCATGCCCAAAATGCAAGCAATTGAACGTCAGCGATTCGTGCTAACTCAGAAAAAAACTGCTTTTGAAGTGATTAAAATCGCCAATCACACACGTATTGCCTATTTCAATGCAGTCGCAGCAACAGAGCAAGTACGCTATAGCGAGCAAGTAAAAGCATCTGCAGAAGCCAGCGCTGAATTAGCTAGAAGGATGGTCAAGGCAGGTAACTTTAACAAGCTGCAACAAGCCCGTGAGCAGAGCTTTTATGCAGATGCGGCACTAGATTATGCGAATGCGGCCAATAAGCAAGTCACTGCGTATGAAGCGCTATCCAGATTGCTAGGTGTATCAGTTGATCAGCTTAACTTAGAAGAGCGTCTTCCTGATTTACCTAAATCGCTCACTGACTTGCAACCTTTTGAAAAAGCAGCGTTTGAACAGCGACTAGATTTACAATCTATGCGACTGGAAACTGATGCATTAGCTAAACAACTCGGACTCACCAAGACCACGCGCTTCATTAATGTACTGGAAATTGGTCCGGCAAGAGTGTTAGAAGGTCGTCGTGGCGATCCTTATAAAAAGGGGGTTGAGCTTTCATTTGAATTGCCGCTATTTGACTGGGGTACTGCGCGCGTTGTACGGGCTGAATCCATTTATATGCAATCGGTCAATCGAGCCGCACAAGTAGCAATCAATGCACAGTCTGAAATCCGTGAGGCCTATAACACTTATCGTACCAATTACGATGTGACAAAGCATATACGTGATGAAATTGTGCCGCTTCGCAAAAAAATTCTGCAAGAAAACCAGCTTCGCTATAACGGTATGCTGACCAGTCCATTTGAACTGTTCGGAGACGCACGCGCGCAAGTGACGAGTGTGAAAAGCTATATCGAATCTTTACGTGAATTCTGGGTGGCCGACAGCACATTACAAATGACGCTGATTGGTAACGAAAATATGATGGAAGGAAATTAACATGGATTTTTCTAAATTCAGTAGACGTGATTTTTTTAGATTAGCAGGTGCAGGCATCGCCGCATCCACTGTGAGCAAAGTAGCAATGGCTGCATTGCCCGAAATTGTTTCAGCAGAACAAGCCAACACACAGGCACCATTGCAACCCAACACTGGCCGCCCATACAATCCAGTGGTGACGTTGAACGGCTGGAGTTTGCCTTGGCGCATGAATAAAGGCGTGAAAGAATTTCACTTAGTCGCTGAGCCTGTGGTGCGTGAAGTTGCGCCGGGTATGAAGGCGCATCTATGGGGCTATAACGGGCAAAGTCCTGGCCCTACGATTGAAGTGGTTGAAGGCGATCAAGTAAGGATTTTCGTCACGAACCGATTACCTGAAATAACTAGTATTCACTGGCACGGCCAGCGATTACCTAATGGCATGGATGGCGTAAGCGGGCTTAATCAACCGCCAATACCACCAGGTAAGACTTTTATGTATGAATTCGAGGCAAAGCGTGCGGGCACGTTTATGTACCATCCCCACGCCGATGAAATGCTGCAAATGGCGATGGGTATGATGGGGAGCTGGATCACGCATCCTAAGAACCCAAAATTCATGCCGGTTGATCGTGATTTTATCTTTCTGCTGAATGCATTCGATATTGATCCTGGCAGCTACACACCGAAAGTTAATACCATGTTGGATTTCAATTTATGGACATTTAACAGTCGTGTTTTCCCTGGGATTGATCCTATCGTCGTCAGAAAGAATGATCGTGTTCGTATTCGCGTTGGCAATCTCACGATGACGAATCATCCAATTCATTTACACGGACACGAGTTCCAAGTGACTGGAACAGATGGCGGTTGGGTGCCAGCCTCCGCTCGTTGGCCTGAAGTCACTACTGACGTAGCTGTCGGACAGATGCGTGCTATTGAGTTTATAGCTAATGAGCCTGGTGATTGGGCATTTCATTGTCATAAAAGTCATCACACCATGAATGCGATGGGGCATGACGTACCTACATTACTAGGCGTTAAACAAGGGGACTTGATGAAAAAAATCGGTAATTTGGTACCTGAGTATATGCCGATGGGTGAAACGGGTATGTCTGAGATGACAGAGATGGCTGAGATGATGGACATGCCACTTCCTGAAAACACTTTGCCGATGATGAGTGGTAAGGGGCAGTTTGGCGCTATTGAAATGGGGGGTATGTTCACTACAGTAAAAGTAAGAGAGAAGCTTGCTAGCAATGATTACAAAGACCCTGGTTACTTTAAACATCCTAAAGGTACAGTCGCTCGCGAAGTGATTAATGATTTGCCACCTGTGGAGCGATCAAAAGTAAATATTCCAGATGGTGGTATGGAAATGTCTGTCCGCAAGCCAACTGGACATTCGGGGCACTGATTTGATCAAGATAATGCCAGCTTTACTAAATAAAATACTAGTGCAGCTGGCGTTCCTAATTCAATGCGTCTTTAACATCAACACAGAAGTCTTGAATACAAATCATACACAATCGTTAAACCTGCCTTGGCTAGTAAGGCGATAAACAGCAACTATATATGAGTATGTTCAGGACAAATGGGTTGAGTATTTAGAAATTGACGGCAAATCATCTTACCTTGTTGATGTTGCTCAGCAATATAGAGGAAAAGGGTTTAAATTAAGTGACTTTTTTAACACCTACGACTGGACTAGTGATAAAGGATATGAAAATTTTTCGACTTGGATAGGTTAAGTCACCAATTTAATCTATGATTTTCCTCAGTATCTTGATGTCTTTTATCGTCTTCTGAATGCAGGTAATTATTTGTAGTAGTGAGTGACTCATGACCCAGGTTATCACGGACATGCCTGATATCCATGTTTGACGAGGTCATATTAGATCCTGCCGTATGCCGCATCCAGTGAGCTGAAGCGGACTCAAGTCTGGCTACTTGTGCTGTCGAGTCTGGCCCGCGCTCAATCAATCGTTTTGCTGTATTTTTAAAAACTTGTTTTAATATCAAATGGATTGCGCTCCTGGTCATTCCTCGCTGCTTACCGCCTATGGGCAATAATAGAGGTGTAGATTCGCCCTCTATTGGATTTAATGTGAACCCCATTTCTCTACGATAACGTCCAAGTTCAAGCATGAGTTCATTCGTGGCTGGGACGATTCTGGTTTTATCGCCTTTGCCAGTAATCTCTAACCACCATCTTGATTCGCTACTTTTATCTTTTCGACTAAAGAAACCACCCATGGTGTTTTGGGTAACTTCAGAAGCTCTAATGCCAGAAATGTATAGTAAAGAATATAACCAGCGAATTCGGTAATAGTCTTCACGTTCTCGATTAGTCTCTCTAGGCATGGTTTCAATAATTCTTTATTGAATAATCGAATTGGATTGCATGAGGGCCAAATCGAAAGCCTCAAACTTAATAGAACCGAACTCACTAAACAATTAAAATCTGCTGAAAAGAGATTGCAAAAAACCAATCAGAAAAACTAATACTAATCAGTTTGTCAAAGTTGTAGATTTATATTTAACCGACGCATATTCTGAAAGTGTTGATGATGCTGACATTTGAAAAACGTGATAAGAAAATCGCATTTTCTTATCACGTTAATGCGTATATGTTCAAAAAGCCGTGTTTTTGATACACGTTATAAAAGGCCTAATAGATCACACAAAGTTATTTCCACGGAATATTAGAGTTTATTAATATATGTTTATAATAATTAGATAAGTGCTGCTTTGTAGCTAGGAGAAGTAATGATCACTAAAATTAGGCGCAGTAGAGATGGTTTAGTTTTAATATTACCCAAATCAGAATTAAAAGGCATGGGACTTAAAATTTGCACGAAATTTCGTTTTCATGTGGAAAAAGAAGCGTTAATAGCAACTCCCGTAACGAGACACAGGGCCTTTCATAAAAGGCAGAAGAAATTTGTTCGGAAAATACATGTTGCTATGTAAATTTATTCGAAATATGAATACGCGGCATCCAAACTCATACAAATTAAAAAATGGCGTATTAATTCAATTAATCTATTGAAACAGTTTTAGTTGATTTTTTGAGACATAAATCAGTGGCTATATTAGCAAGAATATTCACTAAAACGATATTTTTTGTAAGTTAGCCACTTCGCGGAGTTTTGTATACCTAAGCCAGTGAGAGGTTGCATATTGAAGCATTAATCCCTTTTCTGGATTGTTTTTGGCAATGCTTTCTGAAGTTGCCAAAATTAATTCACGTAGCAATGTAGTTATTCTTCTTGGGCTTAAACCTCCACGATGTTGCAAAGGCTTACAAAATTTATTTACAGGGGGCAGTAGGGGTAATGTATCGCTCCTGTCAGGTAACGCAGGAAGATGTAAATGTAGTCTCCATCGCTTCAGATTAGCCAGCATATCTTCGTTTAGTAAGATGCTATCTACTTTAGATTTTTTCCTTTCCACTAACCAATACCATTTGCCATCAACTTCTATGAAATTTGACATTGTGGCATTTGAAATCTCAGTAGTCTTAGCATTCAAGTTATAAGCTAATGAAAGCAATAATTTCTTAACCTCATATTCGTAAATGTCACTATGAGATTCCCTCGGCATTAGTTCTAGTGTCTCATTTAGGCTGATGAAGCATTCTTTATCGAAATAATGGGAGTTTTTATCAATATCTCGAGTAGTTGGAGGCTTTTTATTTATGAACTCAGCTTTAATAATACTGAGTGGATTGCCAATTAAATAACCACCTATGCAAAGCCAATCTATGAATGGATTAATTGATCCTACTGCAGTCATTAGCGAAGATATTGAAGGTTTTATTAAATTATTATTTGCATCATATTTTTTTGGTTGGAATGGCCGCCAATCTGATGTACCAATAGCAGCTCGATTACCACACCAATCATCGTCAGGCTCGCTCATAAACTTTATGTAATTGCGATAATGATCAAGAGACATTGATGATAAAGCCACCCCAGCCTTCATGACTGCCCACATATGTAGCCTAGTTAACTCCTTCTCATACGTTCTATATGTTTGAGGACTATGGGAATGCTTCAGTAAAAATGCAGAAACAGCTTCAAGATCATTAGCTGGTGTTATCAATTTGTACTTTTTAGGGGCACGGAATTTACCGAAACTTCCATCTAGTTCTGGTGTAATGGAAGAAAGAAAAACTTCATGGAAGCTATTTGATTCAGTGGTTCTTATTAAACAACGTTTCATTAACTATCCTTGGTAATAGGACGCGTCAGTTTTAATTTTGTGCTAAAAAACTCTTTGGAAACATGATTTTATATGATATTCAACTAAAAGTTAGACATTTGGACATGTAGTAACTAATTTTGATACTTATCGACAAGAAGTTACTTTTAACTTAATTTTTATATTAATAGCGTTTATTTTTTATTTTTTTATTTCTACGATTTTAAATTAGATTATTGTTCATTTTGCAGCTAGCTTAAGAATTGACGGAGCTTTGATATGACTACTAATTGTCTGACATTTTGGACAAGAGTGAATGTAGCTTAATTAGTTACGAATTAGTCATATAATTAGTTCCGAGGACTGCTTCCATGATGACACCTTTAAACGGTGTCTTTTTATCACGGTTTTACTTCGCATAATGTATATTATGTAAAATAATATGGTATTGGATCAGCTAACGATAAGTTTTACGAAGTTTGTAAAATCATTAATTTGCAACATCCTCTGACGAATTATTTTTAATGGGTTGATATCCCAGTATCAAATACAAAAAATAAAAGCCAGCATTTCTGCTGGCTTTTTCGTCTACATAAGACTTGTGCACCCAAATTTCACTGCGCTTTATACATAATAACGATCAAAACTATTTTTCAGTACCACCGGTTCCTGTTCCAGCACCACTGCTGGCATTTCCTGTACCGGAGCTCTCTGTTTCAGTACCACCGGTTCCAGTCCCGGCGCCACTAGTAGCATTTCCTGTACCAGAGGTCTCTGCCGCAGTGCCACCAGCTCCAGTCTCTGCGCCGCTATGTGGCTTTGTGCCCGCACACCCTACGCAAAAGACGATAGCAATTAGTGGTAATATTTTCCAAACATTGAATTTTTCCATAAGAAAACTCCTTTAATAATGTTTAATAATATCAAGGTATGCTCTACATGGAGCCTTGTATGTGCGGTGGCGCGCTTAGTGGATTTATAGCGTTAACTAATTGGTTGAGGTATCTCCGCATGGGAAAAGTGGGTAATCAACAAAACGTTTTAAAAACTACTTTCCGCACGCAAATTCACTAAGCTTTATACATTATAAGAATTAAATTTTAAATTAAATTAACCTTATCAATATCTTATATGTATTATCTTAAGTACTTTCTGCCTTTATGATACTTTCTGTTAATTAAATAATCTAAACTTAACTTGCCTGCTCCTGCAAATAATAAAGGCAACAACATCACGATAAATAATAACGGGAGTTCATAGTTACCAAAACCATCGCCAGTTTCATCTACAATTCTAAAACCAGCAATCAAGTTACTTGAGCTGGTGTATTGTTCTGGCCAATGTACAGAAGCTATCGCCACAATAGTTAAAATAATTAAAGAGATTGAAAAAAACCGTGTAGCTAAACCTAGTACCAATGCTATTGCCCCAAAAACTTCAAAATAAGTTGCTATCGTCCAGCTTATTTCTGGTGATAATAGATTAAAAGGAAATGGAAAAGTAATATCTGCAAACCAATTAGCTCCGTGAAACTTCTCTATTCCTGCCTTACCAAATTCCCATGCAAGGATTAAGCGTAATAATAATGGCGGAATGCTATCTGAGAAAAAATTGAGATAGCTGATAGATTTTTTGTAACCCTTTACACCATTTAATACCACGGAAAAAGCTTGCATCTAAATCTCCCTTATTTAAAAACTTTAGATTTACAGTATGGTTAACTTGAATAACTGACTAACATTAGTTAGTCGTTATAGTTAAGCAATGCTTACATCAAATTTATCTTGGGTTATTTCTTTAGATTTGCGGTTAGACAGGCTGCTGATTGGGGTTATGCGCTTTATGATTGATTTTTGTTTGTTTTACTGATTTTTTGTAATAAATACGAATTCCCAATAATACAATTAAGATAATTGCGTACAGCAAAGGCTCACGAATATCTTTTTTAACGAGCCACCAAAAGTGAACTACGGCTAAAATTGCAATTAAGTATACTAACCGATGTAGTTGTTTCCAGCGCTCACGCAGCCTTCTTACCATCGCGTTATTTGAAGTTATCGCCAATGGAATCGTTAATACGAATGCAGCGAAGCCAACAAGAATGCGAGGATGTTTAACAATGTCTTTAGTGATATCGGCCCAATTAAAGGAAAAATCGAGCCATAGATAGGTAGAAATATGTAAGCAAGCGTAAAAAAACATAAACAACCCTAACATACGGCGCAATTGAATTTGCCAAACTTTTCCCGTAATCAACCTGACTGGCGTAAGTGCTAAAGTCGCTAATAGTATGAATAATGCCCAAAAACCGGTAGAGCGCTCCACAAACTCAATGGGATTGGCAGATAAGTTATCTTGAAAACCCAGCCAAAAAAGCCTCAAAAGCGGTACCAAACAAAGAGCGAAAACAAATGCCTTGATCCATGAGATTTGCTTTCTGTTTGGCGTAGCATTAAACGTGGCGAATATAGATGCAGTATTTAAAAACTTAGACATTTAGAGCCACCTTAAAAGTTTTTACGCAAATCTAAACCTGCGTACATCTGCCCTACTTGTTCTGTGTAACCATTAAACATCTGCGTTTTAATACGTCCTGCAAACAAGCCTGCACCTATGCGTTTTTCAGAAGATTGTGTCCAACGCGGATGTTCTACTAGCGGATTCACATTTGCATAAAATCCATATTCATTTGGTCCGGCTTTCATCCAGCTGGTCTGTGGCATTTTCTCTGTAAAACGAATTTTAACGATAGATTTTGCGCCTTTGAAACCATATTTCCAAGGCACTACTAAACGCATAGGCGCGCCATTTTGATTCGGCAATTGTTCACCATAAAGACCAACAGCCATAATAGTGAGTGGATTCATCGCCTCATCCATACGCAATGCTTCATTGTAAGGCCAATCCAGCATAGGAATATTTACACCAGGCATTTGTTGCGGATCGGCCAATGAGATAAATTCCACATATTTAGCGTTTGAAGTGGGTTCTGCCCATTTAATTAACTGTGCAAGCGGCAACCCAATCCATGGAATGACCATAGACCAACCCTCGACACAGCGCATACGGTAAATACGCTCTTCTAGTGGTGCGAGCTTGTAGATATCTTGAATACTGATAATTTTATTTCTTTTAACTTCACCCTCAATACTTACAGTCCAAGGGCTAGGTTTAAACAACTTAGAATTAATTGCGGGCTCACTTTTATCGGTGCCAAATTCATAATAATTGTTATAAGTAGTCACGTCGTCATAAGCGGTGAGCTTTTCACCTGCGCCATAACTAGTTTTTGAGTAATTTGAAATTTTTTGTCGAGTGCCGCCAGGCTTATATATAGCTGGCGCATTGGCACGGCCAACCAGTCTACCAGCACCTTCGGTGGTGCCTGAGCTTATCGTGCCTGCATACAAAGAGTTACTTACCATTCCTGCAGCACCTACCAACAAGCCAAAGCCGGCTTTTTGAATAAACTCCCGCCTATTATCAAACACCTCTTTAGGCGTGATTTCTGATGGAATGATGTCGGATTTGGTTTGAATAATCATGGCTTCGACCTAGTGATAAATTAATGAATCATTAATGTTGTACGTAAGTCGGTTTGAGAGGTTTTTCCTTACAAAAGTTTTACATTAAATTACCTATCGAAAATAACTTAAATTAACCCTTTAATTTCTTGATCAATCTCTACATCCAAAGCTTTGTCATTGGTACCTTTAGCAATGGATTTTGCATGTGCAATCAATGTTTTAGCTGCCGGAATATCCCCAGTCGCTAATTTTACCTTTGCTAACACATAACTTCCTTTAGCTTCATAGTAAGCACCACCCTGCTCTTTTGCAAATTTAATGATTTTATTCAACACATTTTCTGCACTAACGTAATTTTTCGTAATCGTATAATAGCTGCCTAACTCTATACTTGAATGCGCATATTGATCCAAACTGCCCACTTGCTCGTTCATTAAATAGGCTTTGATTTGATACTCAAGCGCCGCAT
>JBDSHU010000145.1:0-3391 GCA_039918335.1 Methylotenera sp.
ATGGCTTGGGCATGGCGGCGCGTGCCAATATTCCCTTGCAAGACATGGAATTCTGGCAATTCCATCCGACAGGTGTTCTCAATGCAGGCGTATTGATTACCGAAGGCGTACGTGGCGAAGGTGGTTATTTGCTGAACAGTGAAGGCGAGCGCTTTATGGAGCGTTACGCGCCTCATGCTAAAGACCTGGCGAGCCGTGATGTAGTCTCACGTGCGATTGCGACAGAAATCAAAGCAGGTCGCGGTGTAGGAAAAAATAAGGATGCGGTCTATCTAAAACTGGATCATTTGGGTGAGAAATTAATCAACGATAAGCTACCAGGCATTCGTGAAATCGCTAAAACTTTTGCCAATGTAGATCCTGTGTTTGACCCGATTCCAATCGTACCAACCGCGCATTACATGATGGGCGGTATTCCTACCAACTTGCAAGGCCAAGTGGTGATGCCTAATGCAGAGGGTGGCGAATCTGTGGTGAATGGCTTATATGCAGTGGGCGAGTGCGCTTGTGTTTCGGTGCATGGCGCTAATCGCTTGGGTTCAAACTCATTGCTTGATCTAGTGGTGTTTGGCCGTGCGGCTGGTGACAAAATGGTAGAGGAAGTGAAAAAAGACAGCACACATAAACCGCTTCCCGCAGATGCATTTGATAAGACACTGACAAGACTTAACCGCCTAGAAACACAAACGAATGGTGAAACTGTTAAAGACGTAGGCGCAGATTTGCGTGCCACCATGCAAAACCATTGCGGCGTATTCCGCTTCCCTGAGCTATTAAAAGCGGGTGTCTTGGCAATCGACCAAGTCGCCGAACGCGCGAAGCACACCATGATTAAAGATAAAAGCTTAGTGTTTAACACGGCAAGGGTAGAGGCGCTTGAATTAGACAATCTGGTTGAAGTGGCATTAGCCACTATGCACGCGGCAGAGGCTAGACATGAAAGTCGTGGTGCACATGCGCGTGAGGACTTTTTGGAACGTGATGATGAAAACTGGTTAACACATTCACTTTACTATCGTGATGGCCATCGTTTAGCTTATAAGCCAGTGCGATTGAAGCCGCAAACAGTGGCAAGTTTTGAGCCTAAAGCCCGTGTTTATTAGCTTGTTAACAAGTATTTAAGACTAAATTTTAGAGATAACTGTCATGAAATTCTCAATTTACCGTTTCAATCCAGACGTCGATAAAAAGCCGTATATGCAAGACTATGACATTGCGCTGGAAGATAGCGACCAGATGTTGCTAGATGCATTATTGCGTATTAAAGATTTAGACGATAGCTTGAGCTTGCGTAAATCATGCCGCGAAGGTGTGTGCGGTTCTGACAGCATGAATATCAATGGCAAAAACGGCTTGGCTTGCATTACCAAATTGTCTGAATTAGACGAGCCAGTGGTGCTGCGTCCGATGCCAGGTCTGCCGGTGATTCGCGATTTAGTGGTTGATATGACGCAGTTTTTTGAGCATTACAACTCGGTTAAACCCTATTTAATCAATAACGATACCCCGCCTGAAACGGAACGTTTGCAATCGCCAGAAGATAGAGCCAAGTTAGATGGCCTATATGAATGTATTTTGTGTGGCGCATGTACCACTTCATGTCCGTCCTTTTGGTGGAATCCAGAAACATTCGTGGGACCGGCAGGGTTGATGCAAGCCTACCGTTTTATGGCAGATAGCCGCGACCAGGCGATGGATGAGCGTTTAGAAAATCTAGAAGCACCAGATCGTTTGTATCGTTGTCATAACATTATGAATTGCGTGGATGTTTGCCCGAAAAAGCTCAACCCGTCCTTGGCGATTGCAAAAATTAAAGACCTTAAATTTGAGCAAGCGCGCCATATAAAACTGGGCAATAAAAATGCAGTTAAAAAGCATATAGAGATTAAGGTGTTATGACATTGAATACTCATACCATGACCGATGAAGAAGTAAGACGCCTGAGCTGGCGCTGTCGTCGTGGGTTATTAGAGCTTGATATTGTACTGCAGCATTTTTCTGAGCAGCACTTAACAGGTTTAAGCGTGCAGGAATTAGCAGTATTTGACGGTTTGCTAGATTTGCCTGATAACGAATTTTTAGATGTGGTCACTGCTAGAAAGGCGTTTGCAAATGTTAAAGATTTGGATGATGCGGCATTGCAAAAAGTGTTAACTAAATTAAGAAACAATTCTATAGGTGCGACTTAAATGAATAATCCACACCAAGTTGTAGGCGATGTCAGCCTGAATAATCACGGGCAGATTAAGTGTTATACCAATAGCTCTATGCTTGGTGAGTGTTGGCCTGGTATTCAATTGTATTATCCGCCCGTCAAGTATTCGCCTGCGCTTGGTATTTATGAAGATGTTGAACAAGCGGCGGCGCGTATGAAAAAGCATGCGCACAATACCAACGCACACACACTGATTTTTGACCTTGAAGATGGCTGCCGCCAAAAAGAGATGAGCCGGGATTTGCTGCGTCAGGAGTTGCCCTTACTCAAAAATAAAAAAGACGTCACGATTGCCATCCGTGCTAACTCATTTCGTACTGAAGAATATGAGTTAGACATGAAGCTGGTGAGTGATCTGGGAGATTGCATCGATGTGGTGATGCTTGCTAAGGCAGGCGAAGCTTACGGTGCAGCCGAGGTGCGAGATCTATCTAGTTTCCTGTTAGGCATCAATCCAAAAATTACCATACAGCCCATTATCGAACACCCTAAGTCGCTCAAAATCGCGCCGGAGTTGATGCAATACAGCACGGTGCAGCATGTGGTATTCGGTATTCATGACTTTTCAAAAGCGATGGGTATACACATCACACCCGAAAACTGGATTGAAGAATTGCAGTTTTACATGAGCCAGCTGATGTTTGAGGCGCGTATCGCAGGTAAGGGCGTGATTGGCGGTGTTGAGACTTTGATCGGTGCCAATATCATGCCGGATAAGTTTGTAGAGCCACATGATGTACGTCGCTGGTTAGATTTACATGGCGATAATGAATCACGCATTGTATATAAACATGCTTGCCAGGAAGCCGCAATGGGCTTAACCGGTAAGCAAGTGATACACCCGGGGCATATTCATCTATGTAAAACCGCCTACACGCCTTCACCTACGGAGGTGAATCAAAAAGTACGCATCCTAAAAGCTGCCATTGAAGCGGATGCTTTGTTAGGTGGCGCAATTAAATTTGAAGGTGAGATGCTAGATCCGCCAATGTTCGGTAAAGCATTGCAAACATTGTTGCGTGCACATGCATTACGCGCACTTAATTCAGAAGATATGGATTTTGCATTACAAGTACTGGAGTTATTGCCAGCACAAGTGATACGTCAAAATTGGCCATACGGTGTATTGCTATGATTTTTTTTAGAAGACCTGCCAATACTTTCTCTAGGTGTTTG
>JBDSHU010000146.1:0-5522 GCA_039918335.1 Methylotenera sp.
CTACTTTGCCAATATCGCCTAACCTGATGGTTTGACCATTTTTGCGAAGGAGCATAGCCTGCGCTAATTTCTCTGGTGTGGTTGATTGACCTTCGGTATTAATGACGATGCGTTGATTTTTATTTTCAATAAATCCATTGCCACGCACACCGGTGGCTTTTTTAACGGCTTCCTCAATTTGAATAAGCGATACGCCATAACGTATCATTTTTTCAGGATCAACCTGTACCTGAAACTGTCGCACTTTTCCGCCAAACACATTTACGTCAGCCACACCGGGGATGGCGAGCAAATGCGGCACAATCGTCCAATCTACGATCGTACGTAATTCTGTAAGACTGCGTGTTTTAGACGTAAGCCCAACCCCTAATACCGTACTGGCAGACGAGGTGAGGGGTGTGATATTAGGTGTAATACCTTGCGGCAATTGATTGTTAAGGGTGGCTAAACGCTCTGCAATTACTTGGCGGTTACGATAGATGTCGGTATCTTCATCGAAGATAATCGTGACAATAGACAAGCCCGGTATAGACTGCGAACGCATGCTTTCTATGCCTACCGTACCCGCAATACTGGTTTCAATCGGCTGTGAAACCAAGCTTTCCACCAACTCTGCAGACAACCCTGGTGATTCAGTTTGAATAATGATCTGTGTCGGTGAAAACTCAGGAAATACATCTAGATTGCTAGTGGTAAGGCTATGGATGCCATACAAAACCACTAAGGTAGCCAATCCAACAATAACGCCGCTAAAACGTATGGAAAAACGGACTAACGCCGACATCATGACGGTTTAGTCCTCATTCTCATTAGTGATTTGTGATTTAAATTCTTCAGAGAGCAATAACTGCGCACCGCTGGTAACAACCTCATCGCTGGGTTTAAGGCTAACTTTTGAATCACCTTGCTGAAACCAGCCATTTTCTGTTTCTACATCAGTGTTAATCGGCAACCGGCTAAATTGATCATTACCGATTTTGTGATATACCCATGGTTTTCCGCCATACCAAATCACAGCTTCATTCGGAATAATGATGCCACTGGATTTACTTTTAATATTTGATGAAGTGCTTAAAGAAATGACTGTCACTTGCATGCCAGCACGCAAATCTGCATGTTTAGCATGGTAAAAATAAGTTTTACCTTGAATAGCACCAGTATTCTGCGGTGCGCGTGACAAATAGCGGGCACTAATATTGTTTGTTGGCGAAGCGGAGGGCGATATCTTTATCTCACTATTAGTGGCAGGTTCTGGAGAGTTAAACGGTAAGGTGATTTGAATCAGTGCTTCATTGTAATTGATTAAGTTCTCAAATAACCCGCCCGAATTATTATTCGTGGCGAATTGTGTGAGCACAGGCCCCCATGTTTGTCGCATCGTATCAGCAATATTTTTGGCGCTAGCTTCTGCGGCAAATAATTTTGCCTCATCTGCTTTTACATCAGCTAATGCTGCCGCTACAACTTTGTCTGAAACATTTTTATCGTCTAAATTTAACGCGTGTAAACGCGCATATTCACTTTTATTGCGTGCGGCGCTTGTACTAATCAACTGTGCTTCGGCTTTTGCCGCAATATAACGTGCCCGCAACTCCATCAAGCTATCAATATTTACAACATTGCCGTAACTCGTTACTGTAGATTGATGAGTGCTGGCTTTTATGGGGCTAGTTTTAATTTCACTTTGCGTTTGCGTAGCCGCATCTATAGTGATGACCGTCATGCCTTGCTTACTGATGACGCGATTTGGCGTTTCAATCTGCTCTTCAGATTCTTGAGTGAGCGCTTCGTATTCGTCTTTGCCATAAAAAACCAATACCCAGAATAGCATGACAATTAAAAACGCTTGTAAGCCGATGATAATGGCTAATTTACGGTTCATTTTTTATTCCATGCCTTTCAATTTCTCTATATCTATATTGGCAGATAGTGGTTTTTGCAACGTATTCTCTAGTTGATTGAGCGTAGTCTTATATTGAAAGTAAGCCAGTGCAAGATTCTTTTCGGCGATATTATTTTCTAACTTAGCATAGGTTAATTCCAGTCTATCGATTTCTCCGGCTGAAAATCTACTTAACATGCGTTGTGTATTGTTTTGTTGCGCCATTAGCAGCTGTTGTTGATTTTCCAGTGCTGAATTAGCCTGTAGCAATTGGGCGTTTCCAATATTTGCCTCTGAAATTACTTTTTCCTGCAATGCATTGAACTGCGCTGCCTCTACCTCGCGTAATTGCGTGGCTTCTGCGATTGCCAGTTTATTTTTATTGAGCAGCGTCAGTAGGCCTGATAAACCTAATGACCATACTCTATCCCCAAACTCATAAGCATAGCCTGGGCTGATCACAAGGTCTGGATATTGCTTAGCGATTTCAAGCTTTAGTTTAGCTTCAACTGCTGCGTATCGTTCAAGTGCGATACGAATATCCAAACGGTTTAATAATGCAATAGTTTGTAAATCTGAGGTTGTTACTTGCTTCGGTTGTGCGGGATGATTAACGTTGTCGTTAATTAAGTTCATTTCTGTCACTCTAACAAGTGGCAAACCTAGGTTGCTCGCTAATTTTGATTGTAAAACCAGTCTATTCTGATTTGCGGTATTCAGTTCTAAAGTGGTTGTCTGCAGCTGTAGCTTTACTGTACTGAGCTCAACATTGGAAGCGGCGCCCAAACTTACGCGCTTTTGATAGATTGCGACAATTTCCTGGCGACGCGCTTGTTCATCGGTAAGCAGTTTAATTTGCTGCTGATTGAATTGATATTCATTGAATGACTGCGCTACTTGATTGCGCAATTGCCATGCAGTTTGTGCGATTTCCAGCTTAGCCGCCTGCGATAAATGCCGCGCATTTTCAATACGAATCTCGCGTTTGTTAGCGGTTTCGAGAGGAATGTCGATACTCAAGCCAAATGCGAACGGTTTAATATCTTCGTTAGCTTGATTGCTATGCGCTACATTGGCATTCAAATTTGGAATAGGTCTGCCTGCAGCACTTAATTCGGCAGATTCCGCTACTCGCCACTGTGCACGAGCCACATCTAAGTTTGGGTGAAAGAAGAGGGCAGAGTAAGTGAGTTCGTCCACCCCCCATGTTTTTAAAGGTAATTGATTCGCAGTGTAGCCATTACGCATTAAGTATTGATTAAACGCATCACTTGCTGGGTTTTTAGCCTCAAATTTCACAGCGTTTGCTATGGGATCAATCGGCTTAGCGTTGTATTGAAGAAAATTACATCCAGAAAAAATTGCAGCTAAACAAGCGACTAATATCGCTTTATAGATAGGCTTGTAGATTGATTTATTCGACTTAATCAAACTGATATGCTGAAAAGTTAACTTACAATTTCAGCGTTAACGGCACCTAATGCATCCTGTAGCGTCTCTTCAGTCAAGCTGTTGATTGTAGTCGCTAACAAATCTGCAGCCTCAACAGTAGTGATTGGTAAGTCATGACTATCCATTTCTGCAATCAAGCCAGCGGCAGCGCCTGTTACTTTTAATAGAGATTGACGCTCGCGCATTAAAAGTTCTAACTCCGTACGCAGCATATTGATTTCGTTTAGGTTGATATTGTTTTGCATGGCTTTTTTACTTTACGTTGTTTGTAATGAATACAGGGTTACTAAAAAATACAATTAATTATTAAGTAGTATTCTCGCACAATCATAGTCTGCTCAGCTAAAAATTCAAGTGTAGTGTTGATGCAAATAATGATTCTAAGCACTGCTGGATAAATAATTAGCATATTTTTTGTTTATATCTTTTCTCAAAGCCTGTAGTTGAGATACAATAGCGGCTTGTTTGAAACGGCTGTATCTTTAGTATTAAGATTTAAATACAAGCCGTACCCTACCTGCGAGAGTGGCGGAATTGGTAGACGCACTGGATTTAGGTTCCAGCGCTGTAAGGCGTGAGAGTTCGAGTCTCTCCTTTCGCACCAAATATTAAGGGCTTCTCTTTACGAGAAGCCCTTATTTTTTTGATCCATCGCTTTTCAAGTAATTCTAGTTATCTTGCGCATATAAAATTTAATGGATGAAATAGTTGTATCGATCCATTATTTCTTAGTATTTCAAAACATCCTTCTTAGTGAGTACCCCTTAGGTGTAATTGTGGATTTAAGTGAGTCACGATTAAATGCACCTTAGTAAATTTATATTAGTTAAATCAACCTAAGGAGTAGTGTGATGAGTGGTAAACCGTTTCAATTCAAAAAGCAAGCGATTAAAGATTCACAACCGTCTATGAATGTTGCTGGTGTTCCAGCTTGGCTTGGCGACACATTTGTTTCTACAGATGCTGATAAAAGAATCTGTGCAGGTTTTTTTCGTTTAGAAAAAGGTAATGCGCTGAACTATAGCTATGATTATGAAGAAATGAAAATTGTTGTAGAGGGTACATTTATTATTTCTGACGACACTGGTCAAAAAGTGACTGCAACCGTTGGTGATGTGCTTTATTTCCCATCTGGTAGTAATATCAAGTTTGAAACTCCAGATCATGCCATTGGCTTTTTCTGCGGACAACGTGCACCACTTTAATCTAGTTAGAATCTAGAATCTAGAATCTAGAATCTAGAATTTAGTCAGAATCTAGTAGATTTTAAGATGACATTTGTAATGCAAATGTCATTGCAGATGTGTAGCAATTTATTGATGGGGATATTAAACCCATCAATAAATTGTACTTATAAAAATACTCTACGTGCTTGCAACTGCGTAGATTCCCAGTTTAGGTGCTTGTAATAGTCTATTGCATCTGTATTGGTTACATCCACCAATAATTGTGCTCTTGTTGCGCCTTTGGCTTTCGCCCAGGCTAACACATGTTTAAGTAGCTGTTTCCCCACGCCTTGCCCTCTGTAATTGGCATCAACCACCATGTCCTCAATCCACGCTGAAGCAGCGCCTTGTGCAGTGGAGATGACGAGCTGTGCACTTACCATGCCAATCACTTTACCGTTAGTATCTCTGGCAACTTGTATTGTTCCATTTACATTATTATGAATGAGTAATGCGAGACCTTTTTGCTGCTTGGTAAAATCTGGGTTGAAGTCTTTTTCTATACTAAATAAAACAGACAGCAATTTAATTAAATCAGGAATATCAGCCGAGGTAGCTTCGTTAAATATTATGCTTTCCTTCACATCATTTTGCATTGATATTCCTTAATGGAGCTAATCTTCGTGATGCTCGCCAGGTGAATCGTAATGAATGATGGCTAGAAACTTGATAGGCGTTTGCATGAGCGTTTCTGGACCGTGTGGAATTTCTCCACGGAAAGTCAATGAGTCGCCCCTATTTAACACAAAGGTATCTTCACCTACACGATATTCTAGCTTGCCTTCGAGCATGTGAATAAATTCAGTGCCAGGATGTTCAAATGAAGGAAATTCCTCGCCTGCATCTTCTAAAGAGATTAAAAAAGGTTCGAATGTTTTATGCGGACCTTGATCATAGGCAAGTAATTGATAAGTATGCCCAACGCGCGTACCTCTGCGTACAACCTCCATGCCTTCACCATT
>JBDSHU010000147.1:0-7507 GCA_039918335.1 Methylotenera sp.
CACACTTATCAGTTGTTAAATTGTTAAAGATCAGGTGACTCGAAAGTCTTTCTCACCAACGCTTTGCGTCAACGAGGTGCGCATTATACAGCGCTTTAAGGTTGCGTCAATACTTAAATTAACTGCATTTTGTTACTAGAATACTTGGTTGTACCACTTCTGGTACTGCACAAATCTAAAATGCTTACGCATTATGATTTGTGGTTGCGGGAACAGGATTTGAACCTGTGACCTTCGGGTTATGAGCCCGACGAGCTGCCAGACTGCTCCATCCCGCGTCCGATTCGACATATGTTGCGTCGAGAGGTGAGACTATAGCAAACCTTGGGGTGTACCGCAAGAAGATTCGCGGTTTTTGTTGTAAATTTCAAATGAAAATGACGTGAAGATGACAAGCAGTAAAAAATCTACTGCATTAACTCGCGTACATAAGCAAGATCATCTTCAGTATCTACGCCAGCTGCAGGCGCATTTTCCGAAATAGAAACTGCAATTTTATAACCATGATGCAATACTCTTAACTGCTCTAGGCATTCGATTTGTTCAATAGCTGTAGGTTGAAGGCTTGCATATTGTTTTAGAAATTTTGCGCGATAAGCATATATGCCAATATGACGATATACGTGTATATCTATGGGCAATTCAGCATTAGCTGCAAAAGCATCGCGAGGATATGGAATAGGCGCACGACTAAAATAAAGTGCATACCCTTTTGCATCCAGTACTACTTTCACGATATTAGGATTTAAAATCTCCGCTTTGGTATGAATAGCATGGCAAGCCGTGGCCATAACAGCATCACTACTATTGGCTAACATCGTAGCAACTTCACGTATCAGTGCAGCCTCTATTAAAGGCTCATCACCCTGGACATTGACAACAATCGCATCATCTTGCCAGCCTTGCTGTAAAGCGACTTCAGCGATACGGTCAGTACCGCTAATATGATCTGAACGCGTCATTACTGCCTGATAACCGCGTTGAACAACGGCTTCCATTATTCGTACATCATCAGTTGCCACAACTACATGTTTTGCACCACTTTGTTGCGCGCGTTCTGTCACCCAAACGACCATGGGCTTACCAGCAATGTCTAATAAGGGTTTACCTGGCAGCCTGATACTAGCATAGCGCGCAGGAATAACAACGTAAAACTCTGGGTGCAATTTCGAATTATGCAACTTCTTCATCGTCCGCTAATTTACGTGCTTCATCCTCCAACATCACTGGAATGCCATCCTTAATTGGATAAGCTAGCCGTGCTGATTTGGAAATCAACTCATTTGTAGTTTTGTTATAAATGAGCGGCCCTTTGGTAATGGGGCATACTAATATTTGTAATAACTTTGTATCCATGATTAAAAACCTCTGTTTATTTCAATTTTTGCAAGACATGGGCAATAAGTGTATTGCCATTAACACTAGTCAATGTTGCAGCCACAGGTAAATACCATGCATTTGCAGGTGCAAACATTTGACATTTTACTGCGTCTTTTTCTGTCATTAAAATAGTATCACTTTTGAATGGTGCTAAGTCTTGAGCAGTAAATGCGTGATGGTCTGAAAATACTTTTCGCTCAAATTGCAAACCTAAGCTGGTTAACTGTTTAAAAAATCGCTCAGGATTACCAATGCCAGCCATAGCAATTAGCGGTTTACCAGCAAAAAACTCTACAGGCTGACTAGCTTGACTGCCATCTAAACTTGTAAAACTATTACCGTGCAGCTGCATGTTAAATATGGGCGGCTGTAATCCGATCCTCCCCACCAAATCAACTTCTTTTAATTCAGCACTACTATCAACAATAGCATCAACAGTTTGTAATCTTGATATCTTTTCTCGCAACGATCCAGCAGGCAATAAACATACATTGCTGTTCAATAATGTACTTGCATTGACTAAGGCAATTTCAATATCACGCTTTAACCGATAATGTTGCAAACCGTCATCACTGATAATCACATTACATTCTGGATGTGCTTGCAATAATGCAAAGCCAGCATCCACACGATTAGCACCAACAAACATCGGACTGCCGGTGCGCTTTACAATCAGAACCGGTTCGTCACCTACTTCAGCAGGATTACTACCAGGGAACACCGCTTGCACTATTTTATTACTACCGCCGTAACCGCGGCTAATGATGCCAGGCTTGTAGCCCGCCAACTGCAATTGCTCTGCCAGCCAAATAACGAGCGGGGTTTTACCTGTACCGCCGACATTAATATTACCGACAATTATGACGGGAGCATTTAAGCCAAAACTCTTTAATAAACCCAGTTTGTAGAATGACTTCCTGAGATAAACGATTGTGCCGAAAAGCCAAGATAATGGTATCAGCAATAGATGCCAGACCGTATAAGTGGTCCACTGTTTTTGAAGCCAGCTATTCATTAAGGTTTAATAAAAGCCAATGAAATAAGTTAACGATTGGGCAAACGAGCTAAGCTATTAGCTAAATTGTTTTTGATACAACTTAGCATAATGGCCATCTTGTTTAATCAGTGCATCATGTGTGCCGCTTTCAACAATTTTGCCTTGCTCCATCACCATAATGCGGTCTGCATTTTCAATGGTGCTTAGCCTGTGTGCAATCACGATACTGGTTCGATTTTGCATCAGCGTATCTAAAGCCGCTTGCACGTGCTGTTCTGATTCTGTATCTAAAGCTGAAGTGGCTTCATCTAGCAAAAGAATTGGTGCGTTTTTCAAAATCGCCCGCGCAATGGCAATACGCTGACGTTGCCCACCGGATAAGCGCACACCACGATCGCCGATTTCATTTTGCAGGCCATTGGGTAATTGCTGGATAAAATCCCAGGCATGCGCAGCAACAGCGGCCTTAATAACTTCTTCTTCCGTTGCATTACGCAATACACCGTATGCAATGTTATTAAATACCGTGTCGTTAAATAAAATGACATCTTGGCTGACTAGTGAAAATTGCTCTCGTAAATTAGCCAGTGGTAATGCCCGAATATCCACACCATCTAACAATACTTGACCTTGCTGCAGCTCATAAAATCTTGGCAACAGATTAACCAGCGTTGTTTTGCCGCCGCCAGACCGCCCCACCAAAGCCAGCTTTTCTCCGGGCTTAATGCTAAAACTAATATCATTGAGTGCAGGGCGTTTGGCATTGTTGTAAGTGATTCCAACATGCCTGAACTCAATGTCGCCGCGACTTCTAGGTAGAAGTTTATCGCCTTCGTCCACCTCTGGTTTTACGTCAATGACGGCAAACACACTTTGTGCGGCAGCAAGTGCAACTTGCAGCTCTTCATTCATCTCTGTTAAATGTTTAATGGGCGAAATTAACATTAGCAAAGCGCCGACAAATGCTGCAAACTCACCCGCACTGAATCGACCGACCGCGTAGTAAACCACTAAACCTAATGACACTGCCGCTAAAAGCTCTACTACCAGACTGTTTAAGCCGGAGATGCGTGCCAAACGAATTTGCATGTGGCGGTTTTTACCCGCTATTTTTGCAAAACGTTCATTTTCATAACTCATCGCGCCAAAAATTTTGACAATACGCTGACCTGAAATGGCCTCTTCGGCCACTTTGGTCATCTCACCCACAGTTTGCTGCACTTGCTTGCCGGCACTGCGTAACTTAGGTGTCATCCGGCTCAGGTATAGCGCCATGATAGGCGCGACTAGTGCAAATATTAACGTTAAACGCCAATCCAAATACAGCATATAGCCTATGATACCAATCGCCGTTAAGGAATCACGCACTAGGGTCAAGGTAGAGCGTGTAGCTGCACTGGACATTTGCTCTACATCATAAGTAAGTTTTGAGATGACAATCCCGGCAGATTGATCATCAAAAAAGCTAATTGGAAACAACATTAACCTGCGAAACGTGTCTAGCCGTAAGTCTTCTACTACGCGGCGTGCAACATAGCGCATAGCAAAACCTGAAACAAAGCCGGATATTCCTCGCAAGGCCATAAGGCCAAATAGCATGAAGGGAAGATAGGCGATTTTATCCGCAGATTGTTTTACGAAACCCTCATCGGTGACCTGCTTGATAGTCGCTAAAAAAGCAGTATTAGTCGCAGATAGAATCACTAACCCTAAAATACCGCCTAAAAATACAAATTTATATTTCCACGCATATTTAAATAAGCGTAGATATAAAACTTTGGCATTTTGGACTTTAGGCGCGTTTAGCTTTGCGAGTTTGTTGGCTGATCTCGACATAATTAATGTCGACTTAGCGTATTAAATGAGTCTATATAACGTATAAAATTTAACAACATTAAAATTTAAGAACCTGATTTAACCTGCGTTGCAAAAGTAATATGTGTGTAACCAGCTAAACGAGAAGCTTCCATCACATTCACGACGGATTGATGTGTACTCTCTGCATCAGCATTAATAACGACCGTCGGCTCTTTGCCGCCATTCGCCGCTGCTTGCAAGGCCGCGCTAATCGCTTCCACTGATTTATCCGCCAAGCCTTTACCATTCACAACATATTGACCGCCAGCATCTACGCCTACTTCAATGGTGAGTGGTTTATCCTGTGCTGCATTCGCTTCTGCCGTTGGTAGATTAATTTGCAGTTCGCTGGTGCGCGAAAAAGTGGCACTTACCACTAGGAAAATGATAATCACCAGCAACACATCAATCAATGGCACGAGATTCATCTCGAGGTCTTCATGGCGCCTGCCGCGTTGAAAATTCATATGGTTTCCTTAATTAAGAATTTAAGCGTAATGAAAAATTATTTACGCTCACCGTGAATAATCTCAACCAACTTAATCGCTTGCTGTTCCATATCAACCAATAAACCATCTACTTTTGAGCGGAAAAAACGATAAGCAATCATGGCGGGCACTGCAACGACAATACCTGCTGCCGTGTTGTATAAAGCCACTGAAATACCGCGCGCAAACTGGGCAATATCATGGCCGCTGCTAGTAAAAGCGCCAAATAACTCAACCATACCTATAACCGTACCTAGCAAACCTAATAGCGGCGCAACTGTAGCAATCGTACCGAGCGTAGAAAGATATTTTTCCAGTTTATGTGCTACCGCACGACCGGTTTCCTCAATGGCCTCTTTGGTTACTTCACGAGAGCTTTTGCTGTTAGCTAAAGCGCTGGCAAATACTTCACCTAATAAGGAGTGTTGTTCTAAACGGCTGATCGTTTCTTTCGTTATGCCGCCTTTAGCAAGCCAGGTTTGCACTTCAGGCAATAGGTTTTGAGGGGCTACTGTGCTGCTGCGCAAAGCAAAGAAACGCTCACCTATAATTGCCAATGCTACGACTGATGCAATGATGAGCGGCCAAATTGGCCAGCCTGCTGCTAAAATTATTTGCCACACGATGCGACTCCCTAAATTAAAAATGGTGATTAGTTTTTGCGTAGGCGCACATAAAACTTAACTGAGCGATACTTTAGCTTGTAGTCTGGTTTTGGGCAAGCCACTACTGTGTTTCATTTGCGTAATTCATTTACCGATACGAGTGTTCTATATCAATGTTCAAACTCAATTATCATTATTCAGTATAGCTATCTTGCCAGTAACGTCTATTTTGTGTGCGCCAGCTGGTAATGCTTATATTAGGTTCGCTATTTAAATTAGCATCAGTACTAGCTTTAAAATCTAGCGTTAATGCGCCATCGTAATCTGATCGATACAACAGACTATTGAATGTCTGGTAGCGTTCAGCAATCAAAGGTTTAGGATGTCCAAAACGGTTTAAATAACCTGTTGTAAATATAGTTACGCTAGGGGCAACCGCTGCAATAAAATCTGATGTTGAAGAAGTTTTGCTGCCGTGATGCGGAGCAATCATAATATCGCTGTTTAATTTGGCCGCATCCCTGTTTAATAATTCCAATTCCGCTTCTTTTTCAATATCTCCCGTCAGCAAAACACTACCCGCCTGACTGGTCACTTTAACGACACAGCTACGATTATTATCTTTCAGTATCGCGTCTCTATAGCTTTCAAAGCCAGGATGCAACATTTCAAATTCTACGCCATCCCACATCCAGCGCTGTCCTGCAAAACATGATATTTTTTTCATCGACTTAACGGCTTCTACCTCTGGACTAAAAGAACTTGCAAGCCAGGCTACGGGCATTAAGGTAATAACAGACTGCATGCCGCCACTGTGATCGTTATCGTTATGGCTGACAATCAATCCATCTAATTTTTTAACACCTGCCCCGCGTAAAAAAGGTACCGCAATGCGGCTACCCGCATCCGCTTGTGCGCCATATGTTGGGCCAGTGTCATATAACAAAGTATGGGTTGCTGTTTGTACTACTACGCTTAAACCTTGCCCTACATCTAATACGGTGACTTTCATGTCGCCCATCATGGGCCGTACAGGCGGGATGAGCAGCATAGGCATAAACCCGATTAACCCTAACCAGCGCATAGGAAAGCCGCGCGGGAGCAATAACCAAATTACGCCTATCATTGCAGGCAATAGCGTCCAAACGGGAGGTGCATGCTGCTGCCAAGTGACAATGGGTAATTGATTCAACCATTTGAGTGCAACCATACAAACATTTAAAGCTTGATACGATAGATTTAATGCTGCATCGATGGGCAAAAAACTGCCCAACAATGCTAGAGGAGTCACTACAAAACTAATGAGTGGAATGGCAAACGCATTAGCAAACGGTGAAATAATAGAAGTCTGGTTAAACATCACCAAGAGTAGCGGCAACATCCCTATAGTGACCGCCCACTGCGTTTGCAATGCGGCTTTAAGCCAATGCAATTGACCAACTCGCGCACCTAATGCAAACCCAAGCATTGCCACAGCGCCGAAAGACAGCCAAAACCCTGGCGAGCTTACAGCCCATGGATCAATAATCACCACTATGAATAACGCCATCGCCAACACTTGAGTGATTACTAATTGCCGCCCTGACCACAAAGCTATGGCAAACACCATAAGCATATAAAACGTGCGCTGGGAAGGCACAGAAAAACCCGCAATCAGTGTGTACAAAAGCGCAGCAATAGCGCCCGCAAGGGTAGCGGCTTTACGGGTAGGCAGACGCATCACTAATTTAGGATTACGCCGCCAAATAAATCCAGTCAAACCAAACGCCGAACCAGCCAACATCGTGATGTGAATGCCTGAAATCGACATTAAATGCGACGTGCCCGTACGTAAAAACACTTGCCAGTCATCTGCCGCAATTTGGCTATCATCGCCAATGACCAGCGCTTGGATGATGCCGCTATATGGTTTGTCACCGAATACTGTGTTAATCCGCTGCTGAACTTTTTCGCGCAAATGCTCAACGATATATTTCGGTTTCCACACAAAATCTTTAAGTTTTTTGAGACCTGCTTTAGTTTTAATGCTGCCTGTCGCACGGATATTTTCGCTTAATGCCCATGATTCAAAATCAAAACCCGGGTCGAGTGTGAGGAGAGGAAAAATACTGTCCATTTTTCCTCTCCTCACACTTACATGTGGATTTTGTGTGCCATGCGGACGCTTTAAACGTACCGCC
>JBDSHU010000148.1:0-4871 GCA_039918335.1 Methylotenera sp.
ATAAACTGCCGGTCTAACGTTAAGGCAATTTTGGCTGCGCCCACGTTAGAAGACTTCTGTATCATCTGTGCAAGCGTTAATATGCCTTGCGGATGCGTATCATGAATAGTCGCAGGGCCGATCTTAAAATAGCCCGGCGAGGTTTGAATCTTGGAATCCAGGTCATATTGACCAGACTCTAAAGCTGCTGCAGCGGTAACAGACTTAAGCGTTGAGCCTGGCTCAAACGTATCTACAATCGCACGGTTACGCGATTTACCTTGTATATTCTTAGGATTGTTGGGGTTGTAAGTGGGTACGTTCGCCATAGCGAGCACTTCACCAGTTTTAGCATCCAACACAATCGCCGCGCCTGCTGCCGCTTTATTCTCTTCAACTGCTTTCAGCAATTCACGGTAAGCTAAATACTGAATTCTGCGATCAATAGACAACACCACATCATGACCGTCTTGTGGAACTTTTACGGCTTCCAAATCTTCAACAATATGACCAGCTCTATCTTTAATAACGCGGCGACTGCCTGTTGTGCCTGATAGCACGGGGTTTTTAGCTAGCTCGAAACCTTCCAGACCTTTTTCACCTAGCCCTTTATCATCAATGCCGGTAAATCCGACTAAATGCGCGGTCACGTCACCAGCCGGATAATAGCGCTTGTATTCCCGTTGCAAATAAACCCCAGGTACACCAAGTTTCATTACTTGCGCGGCTAATTCAGGTGAAACCCTACGTTTTAAATAGACAAACTCACGCTCGTTATTAGCGAGCTTTTTCTTAAGGATGTCAGTTTTTATATTGAGTAAACCTGCAATTTTCTTTGTTTGCGCAGCATTAATCTCTACATCTGGCGGGCTTGCCCATACCGATTCTACGGGCGAACTAATCGCCAGTAACTCACCGTATCTATCAGTAATTTTACCCCGTTGTGCCGGCAATGTAATGGCGCGGCTATAACGCGCGTCACCTTTTTGCTGTAAAAAACGTTTATGAAAACTTTGCAGATAAACACTGCGCCCCAACAATGCAACAAAGCCTAGCAACACCGTGATTAACAATAGTCGGCGGCGCCAAGTTGGCAATTTGACCATGACTGGAGTATGCATCGCCATTATGGCTTTACTCCAGTAATGACAGATGTTTTAGCATTAAAGGCTTTAGTAGCCGATACTAACTCTACTTTTGGCAAGACTTGCGGTTGAGTCGGCTGCGCAACTATTTGAATAGAGCCATCGTTAGGGGTAACGACTTGGACTCGCGTTGCGTCTGGCACCTGCATCTGCAAGCGCTGGGAGGCGATCAATTCCACGCGAGAATGCATCGCCCAAGTACTTTGCTCTAACTGTAGCTGACCATATTCTTGATCATATTGCTTGGCCGCATCATTTATTTGCTCAAGCTCAATGTAAAGTTTGCGCGCTTTATGCTGAGAATTCACGAGGCCTAAACCTGAGAATATTAGCGCAAAAAATAAAATGAGATTAAGACGTGTCATGCTACGTGCGTTCTTTCCGCTACACGCAACACTGCGCTGCGCGAGCGTGGATTACGCTTGATTTCGGCAGCACTTGGCTTAATGGTTTTACCTATGCCTATCATTTTAGGCTGAGGCAATTCCGCCGCACGTACTGGAAAGTTAGCAGGCAAGTCATCGCGATTCGCTTGATCTCGAATAAACTGCTTCACAATGCGGTCTTCCAACGAGTGAAAACTTATCACTGCTAATCGACCTTCTGGCGCTAACAATGCCAAACACTGCGGCATGGTTAGCGATAACTCTTCAAGCTCTTGATTGATGAAAATCCGTAAAGCTTGAAATGTCCGCGTGGCTGGGTTTTGCCCAGGTTCAAACCGCGTGACTGTATTTGCCACGACCTTGGCAAGCTGCCCAGTAGTGGTGATGGCGCGCCCGTCATTGCGCTCCGCAATAATCGCCCTTGCAATCTGCTTAGCAAACCGTTCTTCACCATAATTTTTTATAACCCCCGTTAAATGTTGCTCTGTTGTATTGGCTAGATAATCTGCCACAGTTTGCCCACGACTTTGATCCATGCGCATATCTAAAGGCGCATCAAACCTGAAACTAAACCCGCGCTCCGCAATATCTACTTGAGGCGATGAAATACCTAAATCCAGCAAAATACCGTCTACTTTGCTAATGCCTAAATCGGCCAATTCAGTCTGCATACCCGCAAAGTGGCTATGCACCATGCTAAAACGTGGGTCCTCAATTTCCTTACTTGACTCAATCGCACTCAAATCGCGATCAAATGCAATCAAGCGACCATGAGCATCCAAAGCCGCTAAGATTTTTTTTGAATGCCCGCCCCTGCCAAATGTCCCATCCACGTAAGTACCGTTCGGCTTGATTGTTAAAGCCTCCACAGCCTCATCCAGCAAAACCGTGATATGCACGTTGGCATCTGCTGCTTCTGATTGATTTGAACTTAATTTTGACACTTTGGATAAATGCTTTTCTGGCTTAGGTGCGTTTATGGAAGACGTTTTTTTCTGAGGGGCTACTTTATGGTGCGCTTTTTTTAGAAACGGCGATTCTTTATTGGGCGCAATGTTCACGCCCTTAATCACAGCGAGAAGCCCTCGAGTTCCGTTGGCATGGTAAAACCGTCGCTCTGCATCACTTGCGTAAGTTGAGCACGCCAAGCTTCCATGTTCCACAATTCAAAATGGCCACCTTGCCCGACCAACATCACTTCTTTGTCCAACCCCGAAAATTCACGCAAAGCGGGTGATACCAGCATACGACCCGCACTATCCAAAGTGACATCTTCTGCAAAACCCACCAACAAACGTTGTAAAGCGCTAGATTGCTTATCAAATGATGACAAGGCCATTATCTTGGCTTGAATTGGTTCCCAAGCGGGCTGCGGATATAACAATAAACAACTATGTGGATGCGCAGTCAACACCAAGTTACCGGCACACTCAAGCTGCAGCGCTTCTCTATGCTTGGTCGGCACAGCGAGTCTGCTTTTAGCGTCTAAACTTAATGATGTGGCACCGCGAAACATACGCCCGTTATTTTCCTTTAAGTTATAACCATAATCACAATAAGACTTGGGTAACCATTTGTTAAATTGATTTAAGCTATAAAATGCAATTTAAATAAAACATAGAGAATTGCTAACGTGCCATTCGGCAAACCCTTAGTAGTTATCAAATACCGCTATCCAAACTTAAGCTTGAATACTGCAGCATGATTAACAATTCTCCACAAAACCCCACTTTTTCCCACTAATATGCACTATAGATAAAAAAAAAGAGCAACGCAAGCCCTTTTTTACTATTTTTTCTTTATAGGTCAATGACTTAGCGCATTTTCATGCTAAATATAATATCCTTATAAATGAAGCACATACAAAATTATGTGAATGTAGATTATTAGAATACTTATGAAAGCGTTTGAATTGTATTAGGCGAGGTAAACCGAGATAATTTCCAAGTATAAATAGGCGGCTTAAATAGCGTTGCAAAGCAACTTTATATTATTTACTAAAACATAAAAAACCATCGATATTTTCTCAGAATATGCCTGTTGAGCAAATATTTTGAAAGAAAAAATAAGGATAAAAAGAAGCTGGCCGATAAGCCGGGTTCTGTTCTTACCTCGCGATAAGTGACAGTCATTCATCTAGGCGCACAATTACTTGTACGCTCAAGCTATCTACCCGCTGGCAGCGCGAGCCACGCCCTATTAACCGAAATTAAAATGCCAGCCTATTTGATATTGCTGCAGATGGAGGTTACCGCGTTTCACCGTAACTAAATACGCTCGTCTCTGTGGCCCTATTCCGCGCCTTATACCTTGCGGCTTTCAACGTACGGCCGTTAGCCGTCATCTTGCTCTATGCAGCCCGGACTTTCCTCCCCCTATTGCTAGGCGGCGACTGTCTAGCCAGCTTCAAGCGTATTTTAACACGCTAGAGCATATACCGATTAACGTAATACAAACATCCGTCATTCCGTGCTCGACACGGAATCTAGTGGCTTTTGGGTTTAGTTTTGTGCTTTGCTTTCGCAAAGATTTCCTGTTTGGCTGGATCCCGTGTCAAGCACGGAATGACCGAGTTTGAAAGATTTTTGCATTAAAAAATCAACAGTGAATATTCAATGATTTTGCTTTTAAATTCCCCTGCTACCGCGCCGAGCAGCGGAGCCATCATGGGAGTTTTCGGCAATCGACTGTCTGAGCAAAGCGAGTTTTCGATTGACGCCCATGATGATGAGCAGCACAGGAATAAAGCGGTAGGGGGTAGCCTTTTCTTTGGTTACTTTTGGCTACGCAAAAGCAAAGTAACTCGCAAGTCGCGCGAGAGCGACCTCTTGAACATTAAAAATGAAAAAATGGTTACCGCTCAGAATCAATGTTAAACCATGGCCGCTATGTACCAACCAGCCTATCTTCCTCAAAAAATCTTTCGGCGATAGCATTAACTTTAAAAGTTTTATTGTAAGAAAAGCCAACCGAATTAAGAATTATGTTCAGTGGCTCATCATCATGGGGGAATATATGCTCTATGCCGAAGCGTAGCTGACAAGAGGTTGTGAGTGGCTTAGCCTTTGTATTACTTGGGCAGGGTACATGGAGTCTACCTCTAGAACCACTCTTAATATGTAAAGCAAAACGTTTTTTTATTTGTAGATTTGCCAACATAAAGACATGGATAAACCAACTCTTCTGGCCACCAATCATGATATTCAACATAAAATGACTTTCCGCCAGGGCCTTTTAAAACAATCTGTCTATTTGCATATAAAAGTTCTGATTTTGGACCTAACACCAAAAAGCATAAACACCGGGGCTTTCTGGCAAATCAGTGCCCCGACCATTATATATATCTTTGATAAGACGTATA
>JBDSHU010000149.1:0-3922 GCA_039918335.1 Methylotenera sp.
AGTGTCAGTTGATGCGTCTCGTGGTTTAGTGTTTGCTCGCCTTGTAGCTCATATAAAACATGCGGCATGGCCACCTTATCGTAAGCCACATTATTCCAACCACTAGGACGCGTACTATCGCGGTAAAAACCACGCATATAGGTATAAATCCAATCTGCACCGCGTGCCCGTACTTCTACTGACAAATCTGGCGGCGCCACGCCAAACCATTTCTTTGCATCCGTCTTATTCATCGCGACTTTCATGGTGTCACCCACTTTATCGCCTGCAAATAATAAATTATCTTTTATCTGCTGCTCCGTTAAGCCAATCTCTAACAAACGGTTGTAGCGCATGTAATTGGCACTATGGCAATTTAAGCAATAATTCACAAATGTACGCGCGCCACGCTGCAAAGACTCGTGATTAGAAGCGTCGATTGGCGCCTTATCTAAATGCACATCTTCATTTGCAAACGTTACTGATGACAATGTAAATAACGGAACCAGCGCTAAAACTAATAAAGCTTTTTTCATTATATTGTTAGTTTTCATGTTAATTATCCCGTCACCCTTTCTGGCACTGGTAAGGTTTTATCTTTCTTGGTGTACCACGGCATCAGTGCAAAAAACGCAAAGTAAACAATGGTAAATATGCGCGCCACGACTGTTGCACGGTCTGCACCACCCAGCCAAGCACCAAACTGCCCCCATACATTGGAAGGCACTGTGCCTAGATAGCCCAAAATAACAAAGCTGATGACAAAAGCTGCCAACCATTTTTTGTAAAGTGTTCCACGGTAACGTATAGACTTCACAGCGCCTTTATCTAACCAAGGCAACAAAGCAAATACCATCACCGATAAACCCATTGCCGCAACACCCGGAAACTGTGAGTTCAATACAGGTGGCACCGCACGCAGGATTGAGTAATAAGGTGTGAAATACCAAACCGGTGCAATGTGCGCAGGCGTCTTGAGCGGGTCTGCTGGAATAAAGTTGTTAGCTTCCAGGAAGTAACCACCCATCTCCGGGCCGAAAAAGATAATCGCTGAGAACACGATTAAGAATACCGTTACGCCCACCAAGTCTTTCACAGTGTAGTAAGGGTGGAAAGGAATACCATCCAACGGAATACCGGTTTTCTTATCTTTTAGTTTTTTGATTTCAATGCCATCTGGGTTGTTCGAACCCACCTCGTGCAATGCAATCAAGTGCGCAACCACTAAGCCCAACAACACCAATGGCAGGGCAATCACGTGGAAAGCAAAGAAGCGATTCAATGTAGCGTCAGAAACCAAATAGTCGCCACGCAACCACTCAGACACGTCTGGACCGATAAAAGGAATGGCTGAGAACAGGTTCACAATCACTTGTGCACCCCAATAAGACATTTGACCCCACGGTAATAGGTAACCAAAAAATGCTTCGCCCATCAAACATAAGAATATACCGACACCAAACAGCCAAATAAGCTCTCTAGGATTACGGTAAGACCCGTAAATAATGCCGCGGAACATATGCAAATAAACCACGACAAAAAACATGGATGCGCCCGTGGAGTGCATATAACGAATTAACCACCCCCATGGTACATCACGCATGATGTACTCGACAGAACCAAACGCCAACTCAGCATCCGGCTTGTAATGCATGGTTAGGAATATGCCCGTAATGATTTGCAGCACCAATATTAATAGTGCTAATGAGCCGAAAAAATACCAAAAATTGAAGTTTTTTGGTGCATAGTATTCTGTCAAATGCGCTTTGATATTACTTGTCAGTGGAAAACGTTCATCCACCCAATTGAGGCCGTCATTTAACGCATTCGATAATGCTGATTTGTTCTTATCGGTCATGATTAGGCCTTCACTTCAGTATCAACGCCAATAACTAAAGTATTGTCAGTTAAATATTTGTAAGGTGGAACGACTAAATTGATAGGTGCCGGAGAACCTTTATACACGCGACCAGCAAGATCGAACTTAGAGCCATGACATGGGCAGAAGAAACCGCCCGACCAGTTATCACCCATATCACCACCTGGCTCTAACTTAGCGGAAGGCGAGCAACCTAAGTGCGTGCAAATACCTACAATGACCGCTAAATTTGGCTTGATGGCGCGATCAGCATTTTTGCAATAGCTAGGCTGTTGTGAAGTGACATCACTATTTGGATCTGAAAGCTGATCATTATGTTTTGCTAATTCTGCAATCATTGCATCAGTACGATTAATAATCCACACGGGCTTACCACGCCACTCTGCAGTCATCATTGAGCCGGACTCAATTTTACTAATATCCACTTCGACTGGCGCACCTGCTGCCTTAGCGCGCTCACTTGGGGTCATGCTGGTAATAAATGGCACTGCTACCGTAGCGACACCTATTGCACTTACAGCGGATGTTGCAATTAAGAACTTACGCTTTTCTGCATCTACCTGAACTTGGCTTGATTCTGTGGAGTTAACTTCTTGGGAACTAGTTTGATGCTTGTCATGCTGTTTGTCTGACATGTTTTCCTCATGATGAGTTGAAAAATGAAATTTCGTCCTTTTGGAACTTGTCTCATTATTGCTTAACAAAAATTACTAACGTTTTAATACAAACTGGTCTAAAAGCTAGATTTAACCCATTAACTCTAGCTTAATAAATTCGGGTTGCAGACACGGTTAACTGCAACGACTTCGCCTCACTCGCTTCAATTTTACAAAGCGTAGGATATCCTGCGCGCGAAATTATACAATTTTTTGCTGGCCAATTAAAGCTTTATTTTATAAGTAACTGAAATAAAACAATTAAACAGGATTGTGTATGTCTATAAACTCATGACTTATTTTAAATTTCTCAGCTAGATGCTCACCTAAAGCTTGCACGCCATAACGTTCTGTTACGTGATGACCAGCTGCAATATAAGAAACGTTATTCTCGACCGCTTGATGCGTTGTTTGCTCTGAGATTTCACCGCTGATATAGACATCTACACCTAGCTCAATCGCCGTATCGATATAACTTTGTGCCGCGCCTGTGCACCACGCGATGTTCTGCACCATTTTTTGCGGATTACCAATCACTAATGGCACGCGCTTAAGCGCGGCCTCTAAATGTTTTGCAAAGTCATGTAGACTCATAGCATGCTCTAAACGGCCATAAGCGACCATATTGGACTCGCCCGCAAAGCCCTTTGGCACTATGCCCAACACTTTGCCGAGTTGAACATTGTTACCTAATTGCGGATGGGCATCTAAAGGTAAATGGTAAGCCATTAAATTTAAGTCGTTTTGTAATAAAAATGCGATTCTGTTGCGCTTAATCCCGACAATTCTAGGGTCTTCATTGCGCCAAAAATAACCATGATGGACTAATATTAGATCAGCATCTGCCTGATAGGCAGCCTCTAACAACGCCATACTTGCCGTCACACCCGTGACAATCTTGCGTATCTCGGCTTTACCTTCCACTTGCAACCCATTAGGGCAGTAGTCTTTGAAACGCTCAACTTCCAAGAGTTGTTGGGTATAATGGAGTAATTCATTGACTTTTACCATGTGTCTTGCCTTTTGATGATTACCTATTTTAGAACTACTCTATTGATTTGCAACATCAAAGCCTCATTAACAATTATACGGTTCTATTAATGTCATATTGTATTAAATATCTCATCAAATTCAGGAATAGTTTGTTATTTAAGTAATCTTTTTCTTTAAATATTTATATGCAAAAATTTTGTAAAAATCTTAATTACCTTAGAGCTTAATATTAATCCTATGAATAATCAGTTAGCTAAAAAATTATGGCTTATCTTTGCCCAAGTCGTTACCGCAAGCTTGGCAATACTATTTGTTGTACGCATGTTTTATCCAAGCCTGCTGAACAAAACAACCAACGCCGTGGTAGTTAAGCAAGTTACGCCCAGTATCACTGCAAATGCAGCAGGTTCATACA
>JBDSHU010000150.1:0-6430 GCA_039918335.1 Methylotenera sp.
CCAACATGGCCGGCCGTGGTACGGATATTGTATTGGGCGGTAATCCTGAACCCGATGTTGCCTTGATCGAAGCAGATGCAGCACTCAGTGATGAAGAGAAAAAAACGCGTATTGCTAAAATCAAAGCAGATTGGCAAGTCAGGCACAATGGCGTGTTGGCCGCTGGAGGCTTGCATATTATCGGCACCGAACGCCATGAGTCACGTCGTGTAGATAACCAATTGCGTGGCCGTGCAGGTCGTCAAGGCGATGCAGGCTCAAGCCGTTTTTATCTATCGTTGGAAGATCAATTGCTCAGGATTTTTGCTTCTGATCGCGTTTCAGCGATTATGGAAAAACTGAAAATGCCGGATGGTGAAGCGATTGAGCATCCATGGGTAACCCGTGCGATTGAAAATGCACAGCGTAAAGTAGAAGGTCGCAACTTTGATATTCGTAAACAATTGCTCGAATACGATGATGTAGCGAATGACCAGCGTAAAGTGATTTACGAGCAACGCAACGACTTGCTGGAAGCAGTTGATATCGGCGACACCATTAAAGCCATGCGTGATGATGTATTGATCAGCATGATTGCTACTCATATTCCGCCGGATAGCGTTGAAGAGCTTTGGGATATCCCGAGCTTGGAAAAAGAACTGAGGACAGAAGCGGGATTGGAAATGCCGCTACAAAAGATGCTGGAAGACAATCCGGATTTACATGAAGAGACAATACGCGAGCGCATTTTAGAAACGGCTGATAGCACTTATATTGAGAAAGAGCAGCAAGCCAGCGCGGATATCATGCGTCAATTTGAGCGCTCTGTCATGTTGCAAAGCTTGGACAATCACTGGCGTGAGCATCTGGCAGCGCTGGATCATTTACGCCAAGGGATCCATTTACGCTCTTACGCGCAAAAAAATCCTAAGCAAGAATATAAACGCGAAGCGTTTGAACTCTTTGAAGGCTTACTCAATACGGTAAAAAGTGAAGTGACTAAAGTCACGATGCTGGTACAAGTAAAAACTGAGGCCGATGTTGAAGCGGTTGAAAAACCAGCGGGTGTAGAAAATGTGCAATATCAACATGCGGATTATGATGAAGCGTTAGCCGCGCCAGTAGCCGAGGATAACCAAGCGCCTTTATCAACCACGCCTATCGTGCGGGCTGGTGTGAAGGCCGGCCGCAATGACCCATGTCCTTGCGGATCTGGGAAGAAATATAAGCAGTGTCATGGTGCTTTAACTTAACCTATTAAGTTATAAGCAATTTAAGTTAACAGTTTTTGAATGGTATATTAAGTATGATTAACAACCTGCAGCAAGAAATTAAATCGCCTTGTATTGGCATATGCGCAATTGATGATTTAAGTGGCTTGTGTGCAGGATGTTATCGCACGATTGATGAAATTCAAGGCTGGTGGGATATGAGCCAAGATGCGCAAAAGAATTTGCTGGTTGAGATTGAAGAGCGTCAGTTGCAGGAAGCAAATTTTGACGATTAGTCTATATTAATGCTAAATATTAACTTTAGTTTCTACTGATTTTCAGTTTTTAAATGAGGTTTCAATACGCCAAGTATGATGCCTTGGCTGGTAAAGTCTTCTAAAATACTCATGCCAAATTGAATGATTATTTCCGGTTGTGGATGATTTAACTCATTGGCAATTAAAGTAAGCGCATGTTCACCGGTCGTTTTTTCATATAGCAGTAATTCAATCAGCCTGTAGGTCACAGCATTCAACTCTACAAATTTCACGTTATATTCAGCATCCCGGTACACCAACAGTTGCGTGCTGACTTTTTCTTTTGGTTTATACCGCGGTGATATTTTTTGTACGGCATACTCATAATTTAGCAATTGCATTGTGGGTGTGAATGCAGGTTGATACGCTAATAAATCTTCTGCCGTCCTCACATCACATATATCAGACTCTGCAACATTTGACACCTGTGATGAAACTGCTAATTCAATCCACTCGTAATGACACAAGCTCAATAAATAAGGTGGCAAGTTTGTAGTGACTAACTTGGTGTGTGTTGATAAAAAACTGAGAAACTCTTCCGGAATCTCACGAAAAATCGGCGTATTAGCTGAGTGTTCCCGTAAAAAACTCCTAACTAAATTCAGCCAGGCACGTTTGCCGAGTACTTTCTGTGCCACCGGAAAACATGCCGAGATGGATTCAAACAGATTGTTAAATACAATCTCCTTGTATACCGCTATGCCTCTGGAGGCTGCATTTTTTGGTTTAGGTTGATGTTGCGGGTCACGTATGTGGGCGCTGAATGCTAGCTGATAACGCTGAAAATTTGGTAATTCTTTTTCCATAAACTATTGATGTGCTGAAGCTAATGCTAATGAATTTTGAGTATAGTCTTTTTGAAAACTGGCAATTTTGTCTAACTCACGCATGAGTATATTCAGTGGCGGTATATTGTTATCACGTTCCAACGTGGTGGGAAACGTACCGAATAATTGGTAAGCATGTCTCAGTAACGCCCAGACTGGATCAATTACGTCTTCACCATGGGTATCTACCAATAAGTCCGGTGCTTCTTGGTAATGTCCTGCAATGTGGCTGTAAACAATGCGTTCACCTGGAATGCCACGCAGAAATTCATGGGCATCGAAACCAAAGTTCACACTATTCACATAAATATTGTTAATATCTAAATGTAAATTGCAATCAGCTTCTGTTAATACGGCTTTAAGAAACGTCAGCTCATCCATTGTAGAAATTGGCGCTTCTACATAAAACGAAGTGTTTTCAATAGCGATGCGTTGCCCCAAGATATCCTGCGTTTGGCGTATGCGTTTTGCGACATAATCTACCGCTTCTTCGGTAAACGGAATCGGCAATAAGTCGTACAAGTAGCCCTGTTGGCCTTTGTAGCCATCCGTTGCGTAGCTTAAGTGTTCGGTATAAAGCGGAATGTTGTATTGGCGCAGAAACTTTTTAACTTGCTGTAAAAAAACTTCATTGATCGGGCTTAAGCCGCCTAACGATAGACACAAGCCGTGACAGGCAATCGGGTAGCGCTCAGCAAACCAGTCTAGTTGGGTTGATGCTTTACCACCGGCATTGATCCAATTCTCCGGTGCGATTTCTATAAAGTTGATGTTGGCAATGTCAGCTTGCCCAAAAGCAGTTTGGATTTGAGGTATCAGCTCGCGCTTTAACCCCAAACCCACACCATGAATACTAGATTTTTTAGGTGTACCTAATGACATATCAAAAAAATCTAGTTAAGGTTTGATCAACAACAATTATTTTTTATCAGCGCTACATGAACCTTCTTTGGCTTTATCCGCACTGCAAGCACCTTCTTTTTCTTTCGCCATGGCGGCTTTATCGGCGCTGCATGAACCTTCTTTAGCTTTATCCGCACTGCAAGCGCCCTCATGCGCTTTTTCCATTGCGGCTTTTTTGTCTGCACCACATTTACCTGTACCGCATTTGCCATCTTTTGCTTTCACATCAGCATCGGCTACTTGATAGCCTGAGGATAACGATTTAGCGCTAAATGGATTAGCTGCAGCAGCATTTGCTGAAGTTGCTGCAATAGATAACGCGAATGCGCCGCCGATAGCGAGTGCGATTGTTTTTTGAGTTTTGTTCATGCTAAATCCTTTATAAATAATTGTGAGCTGAAATTTTTGTCTTGCTATGATTTATACGGAAATTAAGGTTGTCTAGATTCATTAGCACTATGAATGCCATTACTGATTCTCGCTTTAGCCTCTGATGACAGTTGAATAGCACTATCATTTTCAGTATCTTGCCTGAGATGAAGTACCGCTGCACGTAATTGATTTAATTGAAATTTAAACCGTGTACATGCATCGCAAATAAAAAGATGAAATCTTAATTGCAAGCGGCTTGATAAAGATAAAGGACGGTCTAAGGATTGTGAAATCAACCGACTTGCTTGTTTACATGTAAGCATAAATTTCCCTTTCATTAGCCCGTGACCCAATGCATTTCTAGACATTTTCTTAATCCCATTCGGGCTCTGTACAACATCACCCAAGCATTGGTCGCGGTAATTCCCAGCTCCTTACAAATATTTTCGTTATCAATTTCATGCACATCACGCATCAAAAAAATGGCCGCTAATTTTGCTGGAAGTTTGTCCATACATTTACTTAACACATTTAAAAATTGTTTTTGCTCAAGCACACTATCAGGCATTTCCCATGCTTGAGGTCTCTCTAACCAATGGCCTTGTTGGTCAAAAAAATCATCCATACTGGTATCAGTAGCATCTAAATCCATTAAATCCGAGAGCGGTTGCTCGCGGATTTGTTTACGTTGTAGATCAATAATTTTATGTTTGAGTATGCCTGTGAGCCAGGTACGCGCTGAAGATTCACCCTCGAAACTATTACCTTTAATCGCAGCGAGCATAGTTTCCTGCACAGCATCTTCTGCTTGATGTGGGTCACGCAACCTTGCTAGTGCAAAGCGATAGAGGTAATCGCCATGTTCATTGAGCCAATCGTTTACATTTTGCGTCATTGCAGTTGCCCGGTTTTTGGCTTAATCCAGTTGGATCAAGCTAATTTTTGTTTTAATAGGTTCAGATAACTCTCACTATCTAAAGGCGCATTATTCCGCTGTGCTTGCCAAATGGTTTCTGCAAGGCACTCGAGTAAATCATTCTGTGCTTTGTGTTTGTCATTGTATCGATGCAATAATTTATCATAAACCTGTGTAATGCCAATGGGCTGGTTAATGCTAATTTGTTCAATCACTGAGATATGCAAGCTTAAATGCAAAAATGGATTAGTTTCGCCCATTTCAGGAAAATATTGCTGATGCATATAACGCTCGGGCGCATCTAATACTGCGTGATATTCAGGATGCATCTGTATCACTTCAACGGCGATTTTCTCTAAATCCGTCAGCGGTAATTGTTGCTTGAATTTTGCCCAGGCATCAAATAAAAACTGGCGGGCTTGGTCGCGGCTGGGGTTATAAAGGCTCATGGTGATATAAATTTATTTTGATATATTGGGGGTGGTTAATTTTGTGCAAATAAACTAAGTACAGCAGAATAAGGCAATAATTGGTTAATGCCGTCAATGGAAGCAATTTCGCCGTTACCATAAAAGCCTAATAATGGCATATTAGGAAATTGCTGGGTTAATACGTTCAGATCACGGTCGATGCCGCCATAAAAGTAGGGGCCACGACCCAAACAAGAAATGAGCAGGCCAAAGTCTGGTGTAGTGTCCAGTGCTTTCATCAAGTCATTACTTACAAGCGTTAAATCTGCCTCAGCTAACATCTTATCGCGGAAGCCCCAGCTTAAGTACTGCCCCGCTTTTAATGGCTGTGCCAGCGTGATGCTATCATTTTCATCGTCATAGCTAATGACACTTGTCTGGTTAAATTCGCCCGTATTAATCACATCAGCATGCTCGGCATATACTGCCATGATGAGGTGTAGCGGTAATGGCGCATCACTTTTACTATGTTTTTTCCAGGCTTTTTTTAATGCGACCAGCGGCGTTTTATTGTCCAGCAGCGTTATATCATAGCCATTCATTTGATTAATTTTTTTAGGCTTGGTGAGAATTTTTAACCCATGTGAGGCTTTAGTAGCTACTTTAACGTTGGTAAAAAAAGCATCTACATAACCGCTGACATCTCCTTTGGCATTTTGCCATACAGAAAAGGGCCCCTGGCCATTGGCATCGCCAGAAACACCGCCAAATCGCATGCTGCCATCATTTAACCAGGTACTGTTAATGCCATTCGGCGCAGTGAGGGTAAATAATGGTTGTTGCGTGTCATTAAGTTTTGCCACTTGCAAGCTGGTCTCATCACCAAACACCATGACTGCCGCTGCCGGTGCATCAAGCACCCAATCTTCTTCTGTAAAAATTCCCGTCGCAGAGCAACCCATGACTTTTGTACAGTTGGCCGCTTTGGCCGCCGCTCTAATTGCAGCCTGCGGGTCGTTAGCAAATTCGGAGGTCAGCAACAGCAATACACTATTTGCTGTGGTAATGCCTGCTTTATGCATCGCCTGTGTAACTGCTTGAGCCGCTAATGCAGGCGATGCTTCAAGACCTAACACTATGCTGGTGGCAACTTTCATTGTTTGGCCTGGTTTATATGTATATGGATATTAGTTAAATTAATCGTCACTAGGTAAGGCTATTATGCGTACTCTTTTGCTTCATATTCGCACAAGTCCTCAATGCAGCATTCCGCACATTTAGGTTTACGGGCTACGCAGACATAGCGACCATGTAAAATCAGTAAATGATGGGCATCCTGCATAAACTCTTTAGGTATCGTTTTTAAATATTTTTTTTCAACCTCTAATACTGTTTTACCGGTAGCCAGTTTGATGCGATTACCTAGTCTAAATAAATGCGTATCTACCGCAATGGTAGGTTCTCCAAATGCAGTATTCAAAATAACATTCGCTGT
>JBDSHU010000151.1:0-4596 GCA_039918335.1 Methylotenera sp.
CATGTTCTCAGTAATAACCGTTTAAAAGTGACTGCTTTTCATGCAGATTTAGATAATGAAATCTATTTCAATCCAGCAACGTTCATCAACACCAATATTGACTCATCACATAAATATGGCTTAGAAATACAAGACCATATTAACTTTACCGATAAACTGAGCGCTGGTTTAATTTACACCTACACACGCGCCATTATTGACCGTGAAAAAGATCTTGCTGGGGCTGCCAATGGCAAAGATTTGCCAGGTGTACCTAAACATGCCATCACTGCAAACTTAAATTACAAATTCTTAGAGCATGGTAATTTAAATATCAGTCAGGCGTGGCGAGAGTCTGCCTATGCTTTTAATGACTTTGCGAATAATGCCTCACAAAAACAAGGTCATTACGAATCTACCAATGTTGCAGCTAGCTATCAGTACAAGAACTTTCAAATATTTACTGCGATCAACAACATTTTTGAGCATGAAAATTCACTGCAAGTCGCTAACGACTCAATTTACCCCGTTGATTTTGTCCGTACTTGGCGTGTTGGCGTAAAAGCAGATTTCTAATACATTTTTTCAGTAAGATATTTATGCTAAAACAGCAAAAATGTTATGATAGTTACTGAAATTAATGAACGCATAAAGTCGCTATTGAGTTGGCGACTTTTTAAAAGGCTTAAAATGAATCAATCAGACCAAACTTTACTTAAATCCAACACCAAGACCTTAATCATTGCCGCATTCATTGCTTTTTTGATGCTGCTAACGCGTGGCAGCCATGTGTTGACTAACGTTTCACTACCAGATGCAAGCTTGGCTTTGTTGTTGATTGGTGGTCTATATTTAAGAAAAGCAGCTTGGTTTGCATTCTTTGTGGTGCTGGCGACTGTCATTGATTTTAGTGCAGCTGCCATTGATAGTATTCAAGCTTTTTGTTTAACGCCAGGTTACTGGGGCATGTTGCCGACTTACGCAGTCATGTGGCTGACAGGTTTGTGGTTAAGCAAGCAAACTAATCACTTAGATGTTTTAAAATACGCATTTGCTGGAATTTCGGCTACGTTTTTAGCATTTGTAATTTCTACACAAAGTTATTACTTATTCTCAGGTCGTTTCCCTGCAAATGGCGTAATTGAATCACTACAACATGGCTGGGAATATCTGCCAAGCTATATGGGTTTTACTGTCATGTATTTAGTTGGTTTCTGGTTGTTAGCTAAGGCCTTACCAAAACTTAATTTGGACGTTACTACAACCTCTGCATAAACTGCTGTTATACCCAAATCAAACCGCGTTAGATAATATGTCTAGCGCGGTTTTTTTATGAAAATTACTAATGACTGACCCTAAAAATATTCGCCACCAGGCACGTATGCAGTGCAAGAAGGCGGTTGTCGACGCAAGCATCAACGCCGCCCAAACTTCACGCGGCCTGCTGCTGATTAACACAGGCAATGGCAAGGGAAAATCGACCGCGGCTTTTGGCTTGCTCGCGCGCTCGCTTGGGCACGGCATGAAAGCTGTAGTGGTGCAATTCATTAAAGGCCGATCTGATACTGGTGAAGAGGCTTTTTTTCGCAACTCTGCAAACCTGACGTGGCATGTAATGGGCGACGGCTTCACTTGGGAAACCCAAGATGCTGGGCGCGATATGCAATCCGCACGCGCTGCCTGGCAGCTGGTTTGCGGTTATTTACAAGATGAATCTATTAATCTGGTGATTCTGGATGAGTTTACCTACACGCTTAAATACCAATGGCTGACGAGTGAAGAAGTGTGTGCTGCCTTGCAAGCACGCCCAGCTATGCAGCATGTGGTGATTACCGGCCGTGCTGCACCTGAAGCGTTAATTGCCATAGCCGACACGGTGAGCGAAATCAATTTAGTGAAACATGCGTTTAAAGACGGTGTGCAAGCCATGCCTGGCATTGAGTGGTAATCAACATGCAAACTTCGCCGCAATATAGTGTTGATTGAGTACAAATCGTGAATAAAGTCAGCTGCCCTGCCGTGTTAGTCTCCGCCCCTGCTTCTGGTCAAGGCAAAACGCTATCAACCGCGGTTCTGGCTAGGGCTTGGAAAAATAGTGGTCTTAACGTACGCGCATTCAAATGCGGACCAGACTTTCTTGATCCCATGGTGCTGGAAGCGGCCACTGGACAAGCCGTTTACAATTTAGACCTAGTATCACTATGTGCGAAGCAATGCAGGCGGCTTTTAACGCAAATAAACCCATCCTTGCCGAATGTGGCGGTATGATGGCATTATCTGAATCGATTAACGATACACCGGCTTTTGGATTGCTGGCTGGGCATAGTCAAATTGAACCACGTCTACAAGGCATAGGCACCCAGCACGTGACTCTGTCCGAAGGTATGGCCGAAGCTGATGGCATAATTGGGGCACATACCTTTCACTATGGCAAGTTCAACACACCGATGGCTGCTGCATTTCAGGCCACTAGCAAGTACGGTAAAGGTGAAACCGTGTATCAGCATGGCAGCGTTACCGCGAGTTTTTTACATTTTTACTTTTCGTCTAATCCATTATTAGCAGCAACCCTATTTACTTATGCAAGACCATAAATTCTCGGACATTGAAATTGCAGCCGTTTATCGTGCAATTGAAGAACGTCGCGATATGCGGCATTTTCTACCGCTGCCTGTTGCGCCTGAAATCCTGACTAAAATTTTGCAGGCAGCGCATCACGCACCTAGCGTAGGCTTAATGCAACCGTGGCGGTTTATCAGAATTACCGATACGAATACACGAAATAGCATTCATCAACTGGTGGATAAAGAGCGCATTAAAACCGCGCAAGCGATTGGTGAATATGAAAACACCGCGCGCATGACCGAGTTTTTGCGATTAAAAGTAGAAGGCATTTTAGACTGCGGCGAATTATTAGTGGTGGCGTTATGCGACAAACGTGAGGGCCACGTTTTTGGTCGTAGAACCTTACCCGAAATGGATATTGCCTCTGTGAGCTGCGCTATTCAAAACATGTGGCTGGCCGCCCGTGCAGAAGGCTTGGGCATGGGCTGGGTTTCATTTTTTGATCCTATTGAATTAGGTAAATTACTCAACATGCCAAGTGATGCCAAACCTATTGCTGTGCTGTGTTTAGGCCACGTAAGCAGCTTTTACAAAGAGCCCATGCTGGTGGAAACTGGCTGGGCAACAGCAAAACCATTAGACGAAATGGTGATGGAAAATACGTGGAATAAAGCAAAATGAGTGACGCAAATCAATGAGGTACGCTAAACGCATTGTGTGCTTAACCACAGAGCCCACCGAGGTGCTTTATCTGCTAGGCGAACAGGATCGTATTGTCGGCATATCTGGCTACACCACCATCCAGCCATTGCCAGAAAAGAAAAACCGAAGGTTTCTGCTTTCACTAGCGCGAAAATCGATAAAATTTTAGAGTTAAAGCCTGACTTGGTGATAGGTTTTTCCAACTTGCAGGCAGATATTGCCGCTTCCCTCATCCGTGCTGGTGTTGAGGTACATCTCTTTAATCAGCGCTCCATCGAGCAAGTATTGAACATGATTGCGACGACCGGCGCATTAGTAGGCGCCTCAGATAAAGCCGCCAAGCTGATTGCCGAACTCGAACATACACTTGACCAAGCACGGCTAAGTGCGAGCCATTTATCGGCAAAACCCAAAGTGTATTTTGAGGAATGGGATGAACCCATGATGTGCAGCATACGCTGGGCGATGGAGTTGATTGAGATTGCCGGCGGCACAGATTGTTTTCCCGAGCTTTCACATTTTCACAGTGCAAAAGACCGGATCGTGACCCCACAGCAAGTAGTAGAGCGGCAACCCGATATTATCATCGGCTCATGGTGTGGTAAAAAATTTCAGCCCGAGCAAGTGATGGCGCGGGATGGTTGGGCAAGTATTCCTGCGGTTAAACATGGTTTTGTGCGTGAAATAAAGTCGGCCGATATTTTGCAACCTGGACCATCGCTCATTACGCATGGCTTGAAACAACTGCAAGCCATTATTCAGGAATGGAGTATATTTAATGCTCAGCAACAACCGCACGACGAGCTGATACCAAACGCAATAGGAACAAAATAATGTCAGTACATTTAATTTTAGGCGGTGCACGTTCAGGTAAAAGTGCCTATGCAGAGAAGCTTGCTTTAGAAAGTGGCCTTGCCGTAAGTTATGTAGCCACTGCGCAAATCTACGATAGCGAATTTAAAGCGCGTGTGCAGCACCACAAAGATAGGCGCCCTGCAGATTGGGCACTGATCGAGGAACCGCACTACCTTGCACAAACCCTCAGCCGCTTGGCTACACCCAATCAATGCTTAATTGTGGATTGCCTGACGCTATGGCTGGCACAGTGGATATGCCCTGATTGCAATCCGCCGCAAGACTCAAGCTGGCTGGCAGAGCGCGAGGCTTTGTTATCAGTATTGCCCACGCTGCACGGCACCATTATTTTAGTCAGCAACGAAGTGGGCATGGGTATCGTGCCTTTAGGTGCAATCAACCGCCAATTTCAAGACGAGCAAGGCCGGTTAAATCAAGCAGTGGCGGCGGCAGCGAATCAAGTGACTTTTGTGGCGGCGGGTTTGCCTTTACAGC
>JBDSHU010000152.1:0-3474 GCA_039918335.1 Methylotenera sp.
TGCGCGAGCTGCAGCAGCATTTTCAGCCAACTGAACGCTGTAACCCTCATCCTGCAAAATATCACGCAACAACTCGCGAATACCAATTTCATCGTCTACAACTAATATGTGTTTTGATGCCATGCTGTTTATCTTTAAATTGTTTAAGTGGTTTTCAAAAAGTGTTTAAATGCGTTTTTTAGGTATTTAAGGTAGCCGTTTCTAGCAAAAGTGGAATACTAATGGTCACAATTGCACCCGATTTTTGAGCATCTTTTGTTATGATGGTCTCGGTATATTGACTCTGGTTTTTAATTAGTTGTTTATCTATATGCTGCTCTAAGTTAGAGTACACGCCATTTTCAATTTTAATACTACCTTTATGCTCATCGATGATTTTTTTAACAATGGCTAAACCTAGACCAGTACCATGTGATTTCGTAGTCATATAAGGTTCAAAAGCATGGGGCATCATCTCGGCGGGAAAACCGGCACCATTATCTTCCACAGTTAATACCAGCATGCCATTTAATGCCTCTGTTTTTACACTAATCATAGGAGCTGGATGCATATCAAGTGCATCTTGTGCATTTTGCAATAAGTTATGTAGCACTTGGCGCAGCATCGTGCTATCGCCCTTAATATTACAAGCCTGTTTTTCTAATGAAAGTTTGATTTTAGTACCCGATAATTTAACAGCAGACGATTTAAAGCCAATAGATTTAATATCATGTCCTTTAGCACCAGAAAAATCATAAAGTGAAGTCACTTCTAAAATCAACTTGTTTAAATCTAAACGCTCTAATTGTGGCGCAGGAGAACGTGCATATTCGCTAAACTCGTTCACCATGGTTTTCATGGCATCCACCTGATTCACTATCGTTTCTGTAGACCGTTTGAGCATTTCAGCATCAGCTGCGTCCAATTTATGATGCAACTTATGCGCCATACGCTCGGCTGAAAGCTGTATGGGTGTAAGAGGATTTTTAATCTCATGGGCCAACCGCCGGGCAACTTCTCCCCAAGCAGCGTCACGCTGCGCTTGCACCATTGTCGTGGCATCATCAAATACTGCAACATAACCACCATCTGGCAAGCGTGTACCGCGTAAGGTTAGAATTTGTTTCCCTTGTGCATTGGCAAGTTCAATTTGTGTCTGTGCTTCATCTTTTGGCAAACCCTTTTGTGTGTCAGTTTGCCCATTTTTTTGCATACTGATGTGCCCGTTTGCCTGTGCGGTGTTTTGCAAGTTATTTTGTATAGTAGCTTGTGCACTATGCACTGCAATCGCGTTCAAAAAACTTTCTAACCGTGTTTGCTTGGCAATAATCTTATCCAATGTGAAACCTACATATCCCTCCAACTTTACACCCAATATATTAGATGCTGCCTGGTTAAAAGTACGCAGCTCACCCTGGTCATTTAAAGCCAGAACACCTGAGGATAAATGCGCCAATATAGTTTCTAAGTAACCACGTGCGGCTTCAACCCGCGCACGGTTTCTATCTGCCGCCTTAGTGGCATCGCCTAATTGCTGGGTCATACTGTTAAAAGATTGTACTAGCACGCCTAACTCATCTTTACCATGTGCTGGCAACATCGTGCTGTAGTCACCGCTCGCAATGGCTTTAGTACCCTCGGCCAGCACCGTCAGTGGTGCAGATAGCTTTCGGCTCAAAACAAAAGCAATGGCCATTGCAGCTAGCATCGACAACATCATCACTAAAGTAAGCGTGAGCGCAAATACCTCCCTCAATGAAGCGCGACTGTATGAAAGCTGCTGATAATCTTGATATACATCTTGTACTGCCTCAGCAGTATTTGCTAGCGACTTTGGTACAGGTTGTAGCAACTGTAAGATACGTGTTTCACCAGTTAAATCCTGCACATTCACAGGTGCCAGCACCCGCAAATATAAGCCCTTATCGGCAATGGGTTCTATTGTTCCCAAAATACGGGTACGCGCCTGCCTGAGTTGCGTGATACTGGGTAAATCAGGTAAAAAAGTAGTGGAGTCATTACTGGATACCGCTAAAATTCTGCCTTGTACGGTAAATAATGTAGCGTCTTGAATGCCGCTTTTTTCGCGTAAATCATTTAACAGCGAAAAGTGTGAGTTGGCGGGCTGAAACGCCAAGCTAGTCGCCATGCTTTCCCCCTTTTCTTTAACATCGGCCAGTAAAATGTCGAGCGCCGTACGGCCCAGATTTAACCCTCCCTCCAGTGCAGTTTCAACTTTAACGTTAAACCAAGACTCAATTGAACGCGTTAGAAAGTTTACCGACACTAAATACACGATCAAACCTGGAATGATCGCCATTAAGGCAAAGGTACCTAACAAGCGTAATGTAAAGCGGCTACCCACTACACGTTGACGAATCTTTCGATAGATACCCCAAAGCTGTACACCAACCAATACAATCAGGAAAAGGGCCAATGCAATATTAAGCGCTACAAGTAGTGTGTAATATTCACCGGATGCGGCAGTATTAGCACTGGCATTAGAGAGTAGAAAAAGCAGGATTGCGCCTAGAATAGCGCTAGCGAATACGATATATTTCATTAACTAATCTATTTCATTAGGCCAGTAGTCATTTAAATAAGTTAGGTGACCACTCAAAACGTTGCGAGGTCATTTTCCAGTCATCTAAATTGATTGCATCACCCTGCAGCGTTTTGGGTAATTTAGTTTTATCTAGCCGCATTAACAAAGTTGCCTTATAAGTACCGCTCTTTTCAACATCTGCCTTTAGAAATACTTTCAATCCTCTAAGTTCAGAAAGCGCATCAACGGCATCTTCTAGCGTAGCGAAAGTTTTTTGCTGCTCTCCATGTGTTAACAAATATTGCCTGGAAAGCGCGTGATAACTTAAAGTAACGCGGCGCGTTACGGTTGCGATCTCATCATCAAACCAATACTGGTGTGGTGTTACCAACTGAAATTCAGTAATGAAATTCAGTTCAAACCCTTTGATAAGTGCCTGTTCTATTTCTTCGTTGAATTTGATATCAATATCAGCATTCAATACATAACTGTCATCTAGCGCCTCTATATCTGCGCTTAGAATAGTCAAGTTGCTATCGCCTGCCTGCGTAGCGATTGCAGGCATACTCAATAGGCTTAACATGCATGCCAGAAAATTCGCCAAGAATAATTGTTTAATTTTTTTGCAATAATGCATAAAAGAAGCCGTCATGTGCCGTTGAGGGAATCAGTTGCCCGTTGATATGAGTAACACTTGGATGTGCTGTGTCAGCTTGATTTGTGTAAACATCGTTCTCGGGTAGCACAAATGGCAATTGAGTAGCATCCGGATTATTCTTTAAAAACTTATCCACTTGTCCTTGATTTTCTTCATAAAAAACTGAACATGTTACATAAAGTAATTTACCACCCTTTGCCAACATCTGCCATAAGCTGGGCAAAATTTTAGCTTGTTGTGCTACAAACGACGCAACGTCAGCCTCACGACGCAGCCATTTTATATCTACATG
>JBDSHU010000153.1:0-8379 GCA_039918335.1 Methylotenera sp.
GATTTACGCGATATCTCACTTGCAGGACTGACCGATATAGACTTTGATGGTTACGCAATTGGCGGATTATCCGTGGGTGAGCCCAAAGAAGATATGTTGCGCATATTGACACACACTGCTCCAAAAATGCCGCAAAACAAACCGCGTTATTTAATGGGGGTGGGCACTCCAGAAGACTTGGTGGCGGCAGTTTCACAAGGCATTGATATGTTTGACTGCGTGATGCCAACCCGTAACGCCCGTAATGGCTGGTTGTTTACACAGTACGGCGATATTAAAATCAAAAACTCTGGTTATAAAACGGATACGCAACCATTGGACGCGGATTGCGCCTGCTACTCCTGCCAAAACTTTAGCCGTGCCTATTTGCATCATTTGCACAAAGTAGGTGAAATTTTAGGTTCACGCTTGAACACCATTCACAATTTACATTACTACCAAGTGTTAATGGCAGGTATGCGCAGTGCAATTGAAACGGGTACATTTGAAGCGTTTAAAACAGAATTTGCAACAAAGCGCGCTAGTTTGTCATACCAGCTTAGGCTTGCAACACGCGTCTAATTTCTAGTGATTGACTATCCTGCAATTACAGGCAGTCTGTGCTAGAATCCGAAGCTAATTTTTAGTACTTTAAAGTTATTTTTAAGCAAATTATTTTTTAAGAAGGCAATCTCATGTTTATTTCAAATGCATACGCAGCAGGCACTTCAGCAGCAACAGATATAATGAGCTTTTTACCGCTCATCGTCATTTTTGTATTATTTTTCTTTATGATCATTCGCCCACAAATGAAGCAAGCTAAAGAACAACGCAATATGATTGCTGCATTACAAAAAGGCGATGAAGTGGTTACAAGCGGCGGCATTGTCGGTAAAGTCACTAAAGTTACAGAGGCCTTTGTTAGCGTTGAAATTGCTGCAAATACTGAAATTACAGTACAAAAACAAGCGATTCAAACTGCATTACCAAAAGGTACGATTAAAAGTATTTAATACCGTAGTTACATATTAAATACGCAACGTAATTTTTATCACTTAATGCTTTAAAACCTCACACCGTTATTGACTAGAGCCAGACTATGAACCGCTATCCAATGTGGAAAAATATTTTTGTTGCAATCATGATTTTGATTGGGCTAATTTATACCATTCCGAACTTCTTCGGCGAATCGCCAGCGGTACAAATTACACCTGCAAAAAGTACGACTAAGCTTGATTCTTCATTATTAGGCAAAGTAGAGACGATTTTTAAACAGGAAAAGATTGCATATGATGGCGTGTACCTAGACGCACGCGGTGTGAAAGCGCGTTTTGCAAATACCGATACGCAGATTAGAGCCAAAGATGTATTGCAAACCAACCTGGGTAAAGACTACACAGTAGCCCTTAACCTGTTATCACGCTCACCAGATTGGCTACGCAGCTTAGGTGCCAAACCGATGTACTTGGGTTTAGATTTACGTGGCGGCGTACACTTTTTAATGCAAGTAGACATGCAAGCAGCTTTAAGCAAGGCTGCTGAGCGCTTTGTTGGTGACTTTAGAATCGCGCTACGCAAAGAGCGGATTTCTTATGTAGGCGTCACGCGCGAAGGACAATCGGTAGAAGTGCGCTTTAATGATCAAGCTGAGCTTACAAAAGCAAAAAAAATTATTAACAAAGAATACCCTAACCTAACGCTTACAGAGTCAACTAGCGGCGATGATAAGGTGCTTACAGCATCATTAAGTACTGTTGAGCAAAAACAAATTCAAGATTTTGCTATCAAACAAAACATTCAAACCTTGCACAATCGTATCAATGAATTAGGTGTAGCTGAGCCAATCATCCAGCAGCAAGGCGCTGACCGTGTGGTAGTTCAGTTACCTGGCGTGCAAGATACCGCAAAAGCTAAAGAAATCTTAGGTCGTACTGCTACCTTAGAAATTCGCATGGTGGATGAAGAAAAAAGCGATGCTGCCACGCTGGAGAAAGCCGCTAAGGGCCAAGTACCTTTGGGTGATGAAGTTTATAAAGATCGCGAAGGTCGCGCCATCTTAGTGAAAAAGAACGTTGTTTTGACGGGTGATTACATTACAGATGCAGGTCCAGGTGTGAATAATCAAACTGGGCAATCTGTAGTAAGCGTTACGTTAGACGCCCGCGGCGCACGTATATTCCAGCAAGTGACGCGTGAAAATGTAGGTAAGCGCATGGCGATATTGCTCATTGAAAAAGGCAGTACCGAAGTTATTACAGCACCAGTGATCAACGAAGAAATTGGCGGCGGTCGTGTGCAGATTTCAGGCATGGCGAATACGCAAGAAGCGACTGATGTATCCTTACTGCTACGCGCTGGTGCACTTGCTGCGCCTATGGATATTATTGAAGAGCGCACTGTAGGCCCTAGCATGGGTCAAGACAACATCAATCGCGGAATACATTCAACGCTTTGGGGTTTTGCCGCAATCGCTGTGATGATGATGATTTACTACATGGCGTTTGGTGTGGTTTCAGTGGTTGCGTTGGCAATTAACTTGTTACTGCTAGTTGCGATTCTATCGATGCTACAAGCCACACTCACCTTACCAGGCTTAGCAGCGATTGCACTGGCACTTGGTATGGCGATTGATGCTAACGTACTGATTAACGAACGTGTGCGTGAAGAACTGCGTAATGGCAACACACCGCAAGCCAGCATCCATGCGGGTTATGATCGTGCATTTGACACGATTCTAGACTCAAACGTGACAACATTGATTGCCGGTTTAGCACTATTTATGTTTGGTACAGGCCCAATCAAGGGCTTTGCTGTGGTACACGTACTAGGCATCTTGACTTCAATGTTTAGTGCGGTATTGGTATCGCGTGCATTTGTGAACTTAATCTACGGCTATCGTCGTAAAGTGACTAAATTGTCTATCGGTCAGATTTATAAAGGCTAATCAAAAAAGATTAGTTATTAACGCCTACACCTAATTATTTAGAATATTTGAGTACATACCATGGAATTATTTAGAATCAAAAAAGATATTCCCTTTATGAGTTATGGTCGCCTGACGACCGCTATCTCATTAGTGACATTTATATTGGCAATCTTCTTTCTAGCCCACCGTGGCTTAAATTTCGGTGTTGATTTCACTGGCGGCACCGTCATGGAAGTTAACTATCCAAACGCAGCTAATTTAGAAAGTGTACGTGAAGCCGTAGACAGCATCGGTTTGAAAGAAGCGACTGTACAAAATTTTGGCTCTAGCCATGATGTGCTGATTCGCTTACCAGTTAAACCAGGTTTATCTGTATCACAACTTTCTGAGCAAGTTAAAGCAGCGCTGGTCAAAGCTGATACTACTGCGGAAATCCGTCGTGTTGAATCTGTGGGCGCACAAGTGGGCGATGAACTTTATGCCAATGGTGGTCTGGCGTTGTTCTTTGTCTGTGTAGGTATTGTGTTGTATCTATGGTTACGCTTTGAATGGCGCTTTGCGGTTGCGGCGATTATCGCCAATATGCATGACGTGGTCATTATTCTTGGCTTCTTCGCTTTCTTCCAGTGGGAATTCAACCTGACCGTACTTGCTGCGATTTTAGCGGTATTGGGCTACTCCGTGAATGAATCTGTGGTGGTGTTTGACCGGGTAAGGGAAAACTTCCGCAAGATGCGCAAAGCTTCGGTAGTACAAGTGATTGATAACGCCATTACCCGCACCATGTCACGTACGGTGATTACCCACTTAATGACACAAACGATGGTCGGTTCAATGTTGCTATTTGGTGGCGAAGTGCTGCATAACTTTGCACTTGCACTGACGATTGGTATTTTATTCGGCATTTATTCTTCAGTATTAGTCGCTTGCCCAATCGCAATGTGGTTAGGTGTTACTCGTGCTAATTTGATTGGTGATGTTGAGAAAAAAGATAAAGAAAAAGAAGTGACTGACGCAGAAGTTACTCCATAAACTTTTATCTTAAAATTTTTACCCTTCAATTAACATCGTTATCACTTTCTGATTAATGCATATCAAGCCTAGCCATTCTTCACGCTAGGCTTGATTAGCTGTGTCACTCACGGTTACACTGACCATATCTTGAATCTTCCTACACATCACCTTGGATAACATTCCTATCTCTTGGCAATTAGGCGCGCTTGCGCTGCTGCTGTTGATTTCTGGCTTTTTCTCAATCGCTGAAACCAGCCTGATGTCGCTCAATCGCTATCGACTACGCCATTTAGTTAAAGAAGGAAATCGTGGCGCTCGTTTAGCCAGTGCATTATTAGCCAAGACAGATAAGTTATTGGGTGTAATTTTACTTTGTAACAACTTTGCTAATGCAGCTTCTGCGACTTTAGTCACTGTGATTACTGTGGAATTATTTGGTGAAGGTGAATGGGTTCTGATGCTAGGCACACTAGCTGTCACTTTTGCTATTTTAGTATTCAGTGAAATCTCACCCAAAGTGATTGCGGCAGCGTATCCAGAAAAATTGGGGATTTTCTGTAGCTATATCCTCTATCCATTGCTCAAAGTGTTGTATCCAGCAGTTTGGTTCATTAATTTATTTGTCGAGGCATTATTAAAAATCCTGCGTGTAAGAATAAATTTTGCAGAGTCTGCACAATCACTCACCATGGATGAATTACGCAGCATAGTGACTGACGCTGGGCATTTTCTACCAAAAAAACATCGCGCTATTTTGTTGAATTTATTTGATTTAGAAAAAATCACTGTTGATGATGTAATGACTGCGCACACGCTAGTCGAAACCATAGACTTTGATGCGCCGGTTGAAGATATATATCAGCACATTTCTAATAGCCACCACACACGCTTGCCTGTACGCCAAGGTGAGAACGAAGAAATTATCGGCATTTTGCATGTACGCAAAATCATCAGCCAACTCCGTTCGCATCAAGCTAATAATGATTTAGATAAGGACGCGTTACGTGAAGTGATTGCTGAACCCTACTTTATTCCATCTGGCACACCGCTTTACACACAAATACAGCAGTTCCAAGAGAAACAGCAACGTATCGCATTGGTCGTAGATGAGTACGGCGAATTTAAAGGTTTAGTCACGCTAGAAGACATTTTAGAAGAAGTGATTGGTGACTTTACGACACAATCCCCCTCCCGGCTTGGTAGTTATCGCAAAGAAGCCGATGGTAGCTGGCTGGTAGATGGCAGCAGCACATTGCGCGACCTGAACAAAAAATTAAATTTAAAATTGCCACTAGATGGACCACGCACACTGAATGGTCTGGTAATAGAGTATTTTGAAGACATTCCCGAACCAAACACTAGCTTCAAAATTGGTACACACACCTTGGAAATCGTTCAAACTCAAGATCGCATTGTCAAAAGCGTCAAAATCTTTCCATAAGCGAATAGCCTCACGCTAATTTGCGGAATTATTTAGTTAAAAATTTTATAACCCTATTCAAATTGGGCTTGAATTTTTCTCAGGTTGGCTCAAAATAGGTTCATATGGCTAACCCAAATGACAACGTTGCACCTACTGATAACAATACAGTACTTAAACCGGAAGTTGCAAAACCAAAATTGCCCCCCATGTTTAAGGTACTGCTGCTAAATGATGATTACACGCCTATGGAATTTGTGGTGGAATGCATAGAACGTTTTTTTAACAAAAGCCGTGAACATGCGACGCAAATTATGCTCAAAGTACATACAGAGGGCATGGGCGTATGTGGTGTTTACCCGCAAGACATTGCAGAAACAAAAATGAATCAAGTGCTTAACTATGCAAAAGAATCGCAGCATCCTTTGCAGTGTGTGACGGAGCCAGCCTAAAGCTGGCGTAAGAAATTAAAATTACAGTTGTTTTAAGGTTAAATGTTAAAAAATGCTGGTTTAAAAATTGCATGTTACAGATTGAGTGTTAATGCAACAGCGTAGTCCTTGTTTAAAGATAATTGAAAGTTAAGGTACAAAAATGATTGCTCAAGAGTTAGAAGTTAGCCTTCACATGGCCTTTATGGATGCCAGACAAAAGCGCCATGAACTCATCACGGTTGAACATTTGTTACTCGCCATGATTGATAACCCGACAGCAGCAGAGGTTCTGCGTGCCTGTGGGGCAAAACTTGAAGTGCTGCGTACCGAGCTTAGCCAATATATTGAAGAACATACGCCGACTGTCATCGGACTAGAAGATGTAGATACCCAGCCCACGCTTGGCTTTCAACGTGTGATTCAGCGTGCTATGTTGCATGTACAATCTTCCGGCAAAAAAGAAGTCACCGGTGCGAATGTGCTGGTTGCCATTTTCGGTGAAAAAGATTCTCATGCTGTCTTTTTCTTGCATCAACAAGGTGTTACGCGTTTAGATGTTGTTAATTTCATTTCGCACGGCGTTTCTAAAATTGCTGAAACAGCTAAGCCTGATGGTGGAAACCAAGATCCGGAAAGTGAGGCACTGCCAAATGGCGCGTTAGAAAACTATGCGCTTAACTTAAACGTTCAAGTGCTGGCAGGAAAAATTGATCCGCTGATTGGACGTGGTCCAGAATTAGAGCGCGTGGTGCAAACGCTGTGCCGCCGCCGTAAAAATAACCCGTTATTAGTAGGCGAAGCGGGTGTAGGTAAAACTGCGATTGCAGAGGGTTTAGCACGCCGTATCGTTGAAAAAGAAATTCCAGATGTGTTGGCCAATGCGATTGTCTACTCGCTCGATATGGGCGCATTGCTGGCTGGTACCAAATACCGCGGTGACTTTGAACAGCGTTTAAAAGCAGTGATGAAACAATTGGCTGATAATCCAGATGCGATTTTATTCATTGATGAGATTCACACCCTGATTGGTGCTGGCTCTGCCAGTGGTGGCACTTTGGATGCGAGCAATTTGCTCAAACCTGCATTATCGAATGGCACACTCAAATGCATAGGCGCAACTACTTATCAGGAATATCGTGGCGTGTTCGAAAAAGATCATGCGCTTGCACGTCGTTTCCAGAAAATCGATGTGGCTGAACCTAGCGTAGCGGAAACCATTGAAATATTGAAAGGCTTGAAATCACGCTTCGAGGAACACCACAGTGTGAAATATGCCGCGAGTGCACTCACTACCGCAGCAGAACTATCAGCAAAATACATCAATGACCGTCACTTGCCGGATAAAGCGATTGATGTGATTGATGAAGCTGGTGCTGCACAACGCATACTGCCAAAATCTAAACAGAAAAAAGTTATCGGCAATAAAGAGATTGAGGATATTATCGCCAAAATTGCGCGTATTCCACCCAAAAACATCTCTAGCGATGACCGTAACGCGCTTAAAACTCTGGAACGTGATTTAAAAGCTGTTGTGTTTGGCCAAGACAAAGCCATTGAAGCCCTTGCTTCTGCTGTCAAAATGGCACGCAGTGGTTTGGGTCAAGGCAATAAACCCATCGGTAGCTTCTTGTTCAGCGGTCCTACTGGTGTAGGCAAAACTGAGGTCGCTAAACAACTGGCTTACATCATGGGCATTGAATTGATTCGCTTTGACATGAGTGAATACATGGAGCGCCATGCGGTGTCTCGCTTGATTGGCGCGCCTCCTGGCTACGTGGGTTTTGAGCAAGGCGGCATGATGACCGAAGCCATCACCAAAAATCCTTATTGCGTACTGTTGCTGGATGAGATTGAAAAAGCGCATCCGGATATTTTCAACATCCTGCTACAGGTCATGGACCATGGGACGCTGACTGATAATAATGGTCGCAAGGCTGACTTTAGAAATGTGACGATTATTATGACGACCAATGCTGGCGCTGAGAACCTCTCTAAATCTAGCATGGGCTTTACTAACAGCAAGCAGGCAGGTGACGAGCAAGTGGATATTAAACGCTTATTCTCCCCTGAATTCCGTAACCGTTTAGATGCGACTGTGTCATTTGCCTCACTGTCACATGACATTATTATCCGTGTCGTTGATAAATTCTTGATTCAACTGGAAGACCAATTGCATGAGAAAAAGGTCGAAGCTACATTTAGCGATGCGTTAAAAGCTTACTTAGGTAAAAAAGGCTTTGACCCATTGATGGGCGCACGTCCAATGGCAAGATTGATTCAAGATACGATTCGCAAAGCTCTGGCTGATGAATTGTTATTTGGCAAACTGGCTAATGGCGGTAGCGTACATGTGGATATTGACGATAAAGATGAAGTAAAACTTACTTTTACCCAAGATAAGCAATCGTCTGAGTCTTCGCTAGCAACTGCTGAGTAATTCTAATGCAGTATCCAAGCAGCCAACTTATTCAATGTAAGTTGGCTGTTTTTCCATAATGCTCACGAATAAATCAGACTCAACCAAACAGTTCAGCCAAGACTTAAGTTTAGGATAATGTGCAGTTTCAAACCAAACGCTATCAACCCCTGCAAACTGCCGAATGAAT